>CAZTXI010000034.1:0-5334 GCA_964617265.1 uncultured Carnobacteriaceae bacterium
TAAAAAGACTATCATTTACTTTCTCGTTTAATCCTTTATATCATACACTTTTCTCCTAAAATTATCAATTGTCTTTTATTAAAAAAGAAACAATAGCCATTTTAGACCATTGTTTCTTCTTTTCTATTATTCTTCTACTGAACTCGATTCTTCAATCGTTGTAATCTCTTCGATATTATTTTCTTCATCCGCTAGTCCTTCTAATGTTGTTCCTTCTTCAACAAAAGGTAACGAATCATGAAGATGAATACTAGCTTTAAATACTTCACCATTCATCATGAAGTAATAAACCGTATCTCCAGCAATAACAGCTTCTGAAATTTGTGATACTTGACCACTAAACGCTATTAAATCTTCAGTATCTTCAATTTCTTCAACTACTTCTAAATCCGTTTCGATTCCTAAATCTGAGTACAATTGAGCAATCACATTCTCAATTCGACTATCTGTATAAACTGTTTGATAGTTTTGAGCATCGACTAATGCATATAAACGAACTAATCCTGAATCATCTTTTAATGATGATAAATAATACGGACTACCTTGTAAGTTAATGAGTATCGGGAATGTTGACTCATAACGCATTTGCTGCACTGAACCAACAGCTGAATTCATTGCAGAAAACTCGTCCGCTGATACAACTGGGAAAAATTCCGCTTCTTTCGTTCTTAAGTTAACTAGATAAAAACCAATATTAGATGCATCACTATTTACTGAAGTTACACCTGTATACATATAAATATCTTCTTCAATAGATAAATAGTTATACCCTTCTGTTGTTCTAGTTACACCTTGTTGTCCAATTATTGAGTTCCAATAACCATCTTGATATTTTCCATAATCATCTAATTGTCTTAAAATTAAATTAGCTCCATATACACGATCAACCCATTGTGGACTTTCATCAAGTGCATATTTCTGTGTTTCACCTGTTACAGCATCTAACGTGATAACACCATTTGGCTCTTTATAATTAAAAAAGAAACGTGTTTTATAAGTAGTTGCGACATAGTATGGGTGACCTTCATCATCTACCTCAAACGAAGGTGAATCAAAAATAGCTGTTGGATATGAAAAACGTAAATGACGAGCAACGTTTCGACCAAATAGCTCTGAATCACTATATTTAATCCCTTCTTCTACATCTACAATTTCTGCATTTCCAGTTACCATATTCACGCGGATATAACCCGGTACACCATTTTCACGATTATTTACCCATCTGAAAAAACTCGCATATTGTAAGGGGCTTACTCTATATGGGACATTATCAATATTTATTTGAATATAATCATCTGCTGGCACGAACTGAGAAACCAATTCAGCTACTCCACCAAGTTGTCGATCTCCTAGCCTAGTAGCAGTATCACGATCCATTAAAGGAATACCAGAAGTGTCATTTTCTGCGAAATCTGTTGCAAAATCTTTTTCCTCAACAGTAATTAAAGTAGCATAATCTTTTGCTCTAAAAAATGGAGAATTAATAAAACTACCGACCATTATGATTGCTGCTAAAACTAGCCCTAATCCAATAAAAAATGTCCCTAATTTTACTTTACGTTCTTTAAAACCCAGTAGAAATTGAATCATTCCAACTAGTAGTGAAATAAATATAATAAAAATCCACATTTCTAAACTACCAATATTAAATGCTGGAAGAAAAACATAATAAGCAACCGCAGCTAAAATAAGTAATACAATCCCTAAGAATATAAAGAATCGCCTCTTGTTCTTAATATTAAAATCAAAATTTACGTTCAATGTATCTATCCTTTCTATTTTTTTGTTTTTTTCAAAAAAGAAACAGCAACGAGTCTTAAGTTGCTGTTTTCATGTTCCTATTCGTTTAATCTTTTTTCAGTGTATCTTCCCACTCATGGAGATTATCAATAAATTTCTTGCTCTTTAATTTCAAACCGACGGACTGTTCATAAATATGCTCTAATAATCGTTTTATTTCTTGTTGCGTATCTGGCTTAATTGAAATATTACCAATATTATCCAGTTTCAATACCGAGTATAAACGCACCAAGTGCATTGCTTTTGGGTTTACATGTAATCTCCTAGAATCCTCAAAAAAGTGTTCCGAACAGATAATACCGTGGTATTTATCCGAAAAATCAAATATACCTTCTGTCTTGCCACAAACACTACATGCCATAAAATTAGGTGACACACCAAAATTTCTTAAAAATTTTGTTTCGATAATATTCATTATGACTTCTGAATCGTAGCCTTCATTTATTAAATGTAGACTATTTTCGATTTGATAATACATATCTAGATTCATCATTCTATCTTCTAAAGCTGCATCTGCTAGTGCGCAGATATAGGTTGAATAAGCATTCTTGAAGATATCGATTTGTAGCTCACGGTATACTTCAATGTCTTTTGCAGCTCTTAAAAAACTTAGTCCATTCTCACGAATATCTGCAATAAAGGTAGCTCTTCTAAAAGGTTGAATTGCTTGCATCAGCTCTGATTGTTGTTTTTTAGAACCTCGTACAAAAAACATCACTTTACCAAAGCGCTTCGTAAATATTTTTACTAAGAAATCACGTTCTCGATGTCTACGATAATACAGAACAATGCCTTCTACTTCTTCTATTTGTGCCATTTTAAACACCCTTATCTCACAAATAACTTGATTGTTTGACTAAGAATTATCGTTTTTATAGCCAAATCGACTTAAGTCTCGTGGCGTATCTCTCCAGTCACTTTCAACTTTTACAAAAAGCTCTAAAAACACACGACTACCAAGTAGTTTTTCAATGTCTTTACGTGCTTTTGTTCCAATCTCTTTAAGTAATTTACCACCCTTACCAATAACAATCCCTTTTTGACTGTTTCGTTCCACATTAATAATAACGCGGATATCGATTATGTCATCATCTGCTCGCTCCATACTTTCTGTTATAACAGCTACAGAGTGTGGAATTTCCTCACGAGTTAACTCAAGGATTTTCTCACGGACAAATTCAGAAACAATAAAATATTCTGGGTGATCCGATACTTGCTCACTTGGGTAATATTGAGGTCCGGCTTCTAAATAAGTTGAAATAACTTCTAACAGTCTTTCAACATTATTTCCGTTAATAGCAGAAACCGGAATAATTTCTTTAAATTCTAGTTCGTTTTGATACGATTCAATAATCGGCAACAATTCATCTGGATGAATTTTATCAATTTGATTTAAAACTAAGAATACTGGTGTTGAAGTATTTTTTAACTTCTCCATGATGAATTTATCACCAGGTCCCATTTTCTCACTGACATTAACCATAAATAAAATAATATCTACTTCGTTTAATGTACTTAAAGCTGTACGAACCATAAATTGTCCTAATTGATGTTTCGGTTTATGTATACCTGGCGTATCAATAAATACAATTTGTTCCTTATCTGTTGTATAAATTCCTTGAATTTGATTACGTGTTGTTTGAGCTTTATCACTGGTAATTGTAATTTTCTCACCAATAATGTTATTTAATAACGTAGATTTACCAACGTTTGGACGTCCGACTATCGATACAAAACCGGAATTAAAATCATTATTATTCATCATTTGACTACATCCATATCGTTTTCAGTAAACGCTCCTGGTAAAAGCTCTCCAACAGTCGTTTCTCTTGTAACACCTGTTCTGTTTGTTAAAATAACAGGCATTTCTGGAGAACAAAATTCAGCAATAACTTGTCTACAAGCTCCACATGGGGATATTGGTCCTTCAGAATTGGCTGTTACAACAATCTTACTAAAATCACGAACTCCTTCCGAAACAGCTTTAAAAATTGCTGTACGTTCCGCGCAGTTTGTTAATGAGAATGATGCATTTTCAATATTGCAACCTGTGAAAACCTCACCGTCATTTGTTAATAATGCTGCACCCACTGGGAATTTTGAATAAGGTACATATGCTATATCTAGCATATCATTTGCAATTTTTGTTAATGTTTCATCTGATACTTTTACCATAAAGTACACTCCTTAAATTTACATTTTATAATGAACTAATTAATTTAAATATTTTTGGAATCAAAATAATCGATCCGATAATTACGGATAAAACAGAAGTTAATAGAACGGCAGCTGCTGCCATATCCTTTACTTTTTTAGCTAAAGGGTGATAATGGGGACTAACTAAATCAACGATATTTTCCACTACCGTGTTCCACACTTCCATAACAAGTACTAGAAAACAAACTAAAATAATCCAGAACCATTCATTTACAGTTAAATTGAGAAACAGCGAAATAAATAGTACAGATAAAGTCGAAAAAGTATGAGACCGCATGTTACGTTCTTCTTGAAAGACCGTTCGAACACCCTCAAAAGCATAACGAAACGAACTGATAAATGTTCGATTCTTTTGTGGCTTTTTCTTATTTTCTTTCAAGTCCATTCTCCTCCAATATCTTATCTTGAAGGGCTGACATTTCTTTCTCCTCTTCTTCTGTTTGATGATCATATCCATTTAAATGAAGGAAACCATGAACCGTTAAAAATCCTAGTTCACGTTCAAAAGAATGGCCAAATTCTTCAGCCTGCTCTTTTGCTTTATCGATTGAAATAAACAAATCGCCTAATAATCTTGGTAACTCAAGATCGTCTTCCATCATTTCATCGAAAAAGATTTCAAAATCTTCTTCATCATTATCTTCTATCGCAAAACTAATAACATCTGTTGGTCGATCAATAGAACGGTATTCTCGGTTAATCTCGTGAATACGCTCATTATCCACTACTGTAACTGAAACTTCAAAGTTGTCCTTCAACTTTAATTCTTTTGCTGCTGCAATAATAATGGTTTCAATTAATTTCAAGTGTTCATCATTTACGCGTTCTGTTTCATCAAAAATTGCAATATCCAATCGGATCACTTCCACTTCGTATGTTAATTATGTTATTTTTCTTCAGAAAATTCATGGCCTTCATATGCTTTGATAACCTCTGCAACAAGTGGATGTCTGATTACATCCGCTGAACTGAAAGTAACTGTCCCTATTCCAGGAACACTTTTCAGAATCGAGCTAGAATGAATTAATCCACTTCTTGTTCCACGTGGTAAATCAATTTGTGTAACGTCACCATTTACGACCATTTTGGAACCAAAGCCTAACCGAGTTAAGAACATCTTCATCTGTTGAGTTGTTGTATTTTGTGCTTCGTCTAAAATAACAAAAGCATCGTCTAATGTTCGACCTCTCATGTATGCTAATGGTGCTATTTCAATGGTCTCTCGCTCCATTAAGCGACCAGTATGCTCAACACCCAATATCGTGTATAAAGAGTCATACAGAGGTCTTAAATATGGATCCACTTTTTCTTTTAAGT
>CAZTXI010000034.1:5344-10902 GCA_964617265.1 uncultured Carnobacteriaceae bacterium
TGGTCGCGTTAATACAATACGTTTAACTTCACCTTTTTTTAATGCAGCTACAGCCATTGCAACTGCCAGAAAAGTTTTTCCTGTACCAGCTGGGCCCACTCCAAAGACGATATCATTTTTCCGTATCGCATTGACGTAATTACTTTGACCGACATTTTTTACACGAATCGGTTTACCGTTATGGTCTCGTGTAATTTCCTTTTCATACATCCGCATAAATTGATCAAGTTTTCCGCTTTTTGATAAGCGTATGGCATTAATAATATCCATTGATTCAATTGTATTTTGCTTCTCAGCTAATAGCTCAAGTTGTGAAATAATCTCACCGACCTGTAATACATTATCTTCACTACCAGTAACAATTAATTGTTTACCTCTTGTATTTAAAGAAACATCTAATTCTGTTTCGAAAATAACTAAATTATTATTTTGAGCACCAAAAATAATCATAGCTAATTCATCTGTTTTTATCGTTCGAATAGATTGCGTTTGTTGGTTGGTCAAAGACTCATACACTCCTTTAATATTATTAAGTAGTATTAGAATTTTATCACATTTTTCAATCTGTTTCCATAACTGTTCATTTGTGTACAAAAAACCGGATAGGAATAACTAATTTGGTTAAATCAAATTTATCCGTCAAAAAAAGAGTGAAACATAACTGCTTCACTCATGCGAAAGATTTAATTAATTTGAAAGCAATTCACGAACAAAACCATTTATTTTGCTACCGTCTGCTCGCCCTTGAACTTTAGGCATAACACCACTCATAACCGCACCCATATCTTTCATTGAATCAGCGCCTAATTCGTCAATTGTTTCTTGTACAATTTCACGCACTTCATCTTCAGATAATTGTTCTGGTAAGTATTGGTCAACAACTTTAATTTCAGCTTCTAGTTTTTCAACTAAGTCAGCTCGATCAGCTTTTTTGAATTCTTCTAAAGATTCTAATCGTTGTTTTTTTTCTCTTGCTAAAATCGTTAATTCTTCATCCGCTGTTAATTCACGACCTTTAGCAATTTCTTCGTTTTGCATAGATGATTTAATCATACGAATCGTTGTCAAACTTTCGCGATCTTTAGCTTTCATAGCAGTTTTCATATCTTGGTTTAATTGTTCAAGTACACTCATCATTAACATCCTCTCATTTTTAAAGTTTTGAAAAAGAAAGCCCAACAATCGATTTACGATTCGTCGGGCTACCTAAATTAATATCTATTTCTTCTTTTGCTCATGCGATCTCTTTTACGAGCTTCCTCAGACTTTTTCTTACGTTTTACACTAGGTTTTTCATAGTGTTCTCTTTTTCTAGCTTCTCTAAGAGTACCAGTTTTTGATACGGAACGTTTGAATCGACGAAGAGCGTCTTCGAGATTTTCACCTTCTCTGACATCCGTTTTAGTCAACGTTCTTCCCTCCCCTCGTCATTTCAGGGCATTCCAACATTTGAATCATATTCACAATTTGTCTTCCCTTGATCCTTCAGGCTTGTTTGCCTTTGGAGTAATGTTTTCTGCTAATTTTTATTCAATCAACAGTTCATAAACCATTATATACAAAAATAAAATTATCGTCAATCAGATAAATGAACTTATCTGTAATATTTTTAATATTTTTTAATATTTCTGCTTAAGCTGCGCATTTTGCACATAAACCAAAAAGTTCAAATCGGTGAGATGTTACTTTAGCATCTCCAATTTGGTCTTTAAAATACGCTATTGGGCATTCCGTTAATTCAATGGAATAACCACATTCAGAGCAAATAAAATGATGATGGTGACCTTTTGAGCTACAATTTGCTCTAAAATATTTTTCACCCGATATTTCAGTTTCTTCTAAAAGCATTAATTCTGAGAATGTGTGTAAATTACGATAAATAGTATCAGGACTGATACCTGGATATTCTTCTTTTAAAAACTGCTTTACTTCTTTCGCAGATAAATAACGTTCTTCACTATACAGTACATCGAGCATCCGAACTCTACGTTCTGTTATTTTCAAATTGTTTTTTTCTAATACTTCAAGCGCTTCTTTAAATAACGGCATCTATTATCACCCTATTTCATAACATATTCATTTGATAGTATACGGGAGAAAGACTTAAATTTAAAGAGGTATCCATACAGTTTTGACATTTAATGGCACTCAATTTATCTGAGGTTTATTTTTTGGATGATTTCAACTATAATAATGCTGATAAATGAAGTATTTTTTCAAGAAAGGACTAATTATGCCCCATTCATATGAATTAGCTGTCTATATTGTCTCAGATGCCATTGGTCAATCAGCAGTCAATATAGCTCGATCTGCTCTATCGCAATTTCCAGATTTAGATTACATGATTAAAGATTATACATTTATTTCAGAAATAGATGAGATTGACGAAATTGTGGAAGCTTTAAAAAACGAAGAGAAACGATCAATTGTACTACACACCTTCTCAAATACTGAAATGGCTCATTATTTAGACACTGAGTCAAAAGGTGTTTGCGAAGAGAGCTATGATATTCTAACACCCATTGTGGACCGAATTAGCAAGATTGTGGAACGGACACCTAATGCACAATCTGGTATGTTAAATCGCCGTCTTGATTCTACTTACTTCAATCGAATTGAAGCATTGGAATTCGCTGTTAATCATGATGATGGCAAAGAACCTAAAGGATTTTTAGAGGCAGATATTGTCATATTAGGTATTTCTAGAACATCAAAAACGCCTCTGAGTATTTTCTTAGCTAATAATAATTTTAAAGTAGCAAATTTACCTTTAGTGCCCGAATCAGATTTACCTGAAGAAATTTGGCAAGTTGATCCAAAAAGAATTATTGGGTTAACAAATGACGTTTCAATTCTTTCGGAAATCCGTAAAGAACGTATGATTTCATACGGAATGAACCCTGAAACCTATTATTCAAATACCGATCGTATTGAAGCAGAAATTTATTATGCTCAAAAGTTATACAAAGAAATTGGCTGTAAAGTAATTAACGTCGCAAATAAATCAATCGAAGAGACAGCCGGTAATATCATTTCATACTTAAATGAACAAGGTTTAATGGAACAATTTCAATAATATAAAAGACTCTGGCCCTAGCCTAAATTAAATTAAGGCTATTGACCAGAGTCTTTATTTTAATCTTCTAACGATTTATTTCTTTTGATACGACCTTCCCAATTTTTGAATCCATTTTTTAAAACATATAAGTCAGTGTACCCATATTTTTTTAAGATAATGGCTGCACGATATGCACCGTAAGCACCGTCTTCGTATAGATAGATCGGTCTATCTTGTCTTAATTCTTTATAACGTTGTTTTAATTCCATCAGTGGAATACTACGAGCCCCTAGAATATGACCTGCATTATATTCGTCACGTTGTCGAACATCAATTAATTGAACTTTTCGTAAATTCTGATTAAACTCTTCATTTTCTAAAGCTGTAGCAGACTTTTTTCGTCGATAAAATTGAGCCAGTTCCCATAGTGCCCAAATAATAAGCGCTACCCATAATAATTTTGAAAATGTACTCATGTTCTTGACCGCGTTAATAATTGTATTCATCTAAATCTTAATTCTCCTCTAACCGTATTATTTAATTATTTTCAAGTTCATTGATGACTAATGAAGCTGCACCAATCATTCCTGCGTCATTGCCTAATTCCGCAATCTTTATTTTTGTTATTGGGCGAATCGTCGGGAATGTAAATTCTTCTACTACTTTGCTAACTTTTTCTACTAGGAAATCCCCTGCTTTCGACACGCCTCCACCTAAAACAATTGTTGATGGATTTAAGATGTTTGCAATATTTCCTAAAGCTAACCCTAAATAATATGCAAAACGATCAACTACATAATTTGCATAACCATCGCCTGTTTTAGCTAAATCAAAAATACGTTTTGAATCAATCGTTTCATTTTTATCAAGTATTGCTTTTAATTCTGATTTATCTGGGTATTCTCCAACTAAATCATTGGCCAAACGAACAATACCAGTTGCCGATGCATATTGTTCTAGACAACCTTTTTTACCACATGTACATAAGTAGCCACCAGGTTCTACGGTAATATGTCCAACTTCACCCGCTGCATCAACAGCACCATGAATAAGGCTACCGTCTGAAACTAATCCACCACCTACACCTGTTCCTAATGTGATGAATGACACATTTTGCTCATTGTTCCCAGCACCCATCCATTGCTCTCCTAATGCCGCCACGTTTGCATCATTATCTAAGAAGAATGAAATTCCAGTACTTGATTCAACTTGCTCTCTAATTTTTTGTTCTGTTTTCCAATTTAAGTTATAGGCACCTATAACCGTACCATCAGCACGATTAACCGTACCTGGTGTACCCATACCTATTCCAAGAAAATCGGTTGCACTTAAATTATCAGCTGACAGAACTTCCTGAATTGATTGAATAATGTTGGGAACGATTAATGATCCTTCTTCAGAAATATCTGTAGGTAATTCCCATTTTTTTTCAATTTCACCCTTTTGATTTAAAATACCTATTTTTGCAGTTGTACCACCTAAATCAATACCAATTACTTTTTTCATCGACATCCATTTCCCCAATCCAAAATATTTTAATTGATTTGTTGTTTAAAAAATGAAAATATTTGTGTGACGTATATAACCAATAAATATAAACGATATTAAAATAATCATATATAACATACCAAATATGATTCTATTTTTCATTGTATTATTTTTAGCGTTGACAGATGATATAGCATACATTGCTAAATAACCGCCAAGTAAACCACCAATATGCCCCGCATTGTCTACAGATGCACTAAATAATCCGAACACAACATTTAGTAAAATAAGTACAATATAATTTCTAGACAATTCCTGGATACCTCTTTGATAAGGATAAAGTTTGGCTAATACAATGGTAGATGCAAATAGACCAAAAATGGCTGTACTCGCCCCTGCTGAAATAGCATCACTAAATGCAAAACTCGTTACATTTCCTAATATCGTACTTAAGAGTATTAATAAAAAATAACGTGTATGTCCAATTATTTTTTCAATTTGCATTCCTAAAAAATAGATAACTAGTGCATTCAATACTAAGTGTGTTGTTCCAATATGTAAAAATACTGGTGTAATAAAGCGCCACCAATCACCTGAAATAATAAAACCATTAAATTTCGCACCAAATCGAACTAAGGTCATCGGATTATAACTGCCCCCATTAACCATTAAGAGCAAATACATTATCGCAATAATCATTAAAAATCCATATGTGATAAATGGTTTGGAACGCCAATTTAATCGCCAATTCGCGACGAAATGTCTTATTTTATTTCGATTCATTTTGCAACTCCTTCTGTTCTAGACAGTCAATCAAAATCAATTATAGCATAATTATTTCAATGAAATTAATTATTTCGTAAAAAATACTAGAATAATTGTCACAGTCATGTTATTCTATTAATCGCAAGTATTTACTTAAAAAGTAAATATAAACTTTTCTGATTTGGAGGGAACAGCATGCGCGTAAACATTACTTTAGAATGTACAGAATGTGGTGAACAAAACTACA
>CAZTXI010000035.1:0-10281 GCA_964617265.1 uncultured Carnobacteriaceae bacterium
TCAATTATTGTCCAGTTCAATAATCGTGGCACAAACACAGTGAATAACAATATTCTAAGAATGAACCTTCATTTCTTCATTGAAATGAAGGTTCTTTTGCTTTTATAAACCATACTCTTCTTATTTATAGCCCTATTTTGCTATCTAAAAAATTCAGCTTAAAATCCGTTCATACGGCATTTTGGTTTTCATTTCACGATTCGTTATTCTATGGTCACAAGGCCTTGTAATACAACAATTGAGGTGTGACGTGGAAATCCATCGCAAATTACAAATAGAACATGAATTAGATTTTTTTAGTCAATATGAAGGTGTGGTTTATGGCGTCTTAAAACGATTAACCATCCATCCACTTCATCCACATTATGATGATTTTGCACAAATCGGTCGACTTAAATTAGTCGAAGCGTATGAAGCTTATCCAGATGATCCATTTCAAGAATTAAATCGCGGGCGCTTTGTAGGCTATGCATTCACTAAAATCCGCTGGGCGATCATCGATGAAATCAGACGACAAAATCGCTATGCTGATCATGAACAAGGATGGGATGACTCACTCGACCATATCCTATCGACAGCTGAAATTTGTCACTTAGAAAACGTATTGGAACAAGAATGGCTCATTGAAGTGTTTAAACCTCTCTGCGCGAACGAACGAAGACTAATCGTCGACCTATGCTTCCATCACTTATCCATTACCGCTATCGCAAAAAAAGAAGGCGTTTCAAGAAAAACAATTTATCAAAGACGAAATCGAATCAAAGAAAAGCTACAAATAAAATACTGCAATAAGAAAGGAGCACCCAAATGAAATCACTCATTATCGATGCTGGGCACGGTGGAATTGACTCTGGAGCAACTGCGTTTCAAACTAAAGAAAAAGACTGGAACTTAAAAATGAGTCTCTATCAATACAAACGTCTAAAAGAATTAGGTGCAAAAGTCGCACTCACCCGTTCAACTGACAAAAATTTAACACCAAATCAGCGAACCGAAAAAATTAAATCAAAATACGACTTCTGTATTTCAAATCATTTTAATGCCTTTAACGGTAAAGCTCGTGGGATTGAAACAATTCATTCTATCCACGCCCATAAAGCATTCGCTGCCGATATCGCAAATGCTCTACAAAAAGCCACAAATCTACCGTTAAGAAGAATATTCAGCCGTAAAAATAGTCTCGGAAAAGATTGGTACTTTATACACCGTCTAACTGGAAGCACCCAAACCGTTATCATCGAATATGGATTTATCGATCATCCCGATGATTTTGCATATTATCAAGATGACAAAAATTTTAACAACGCAGCGGAAGCCGTTATTCAAGTACTCTGTCAATATTTAGATATTCCATATCACAAACCAGCAGCTTCAGTGCTCTATCGTGTTCAGGCTGGAGCATTTAACAATATAGAGAACGCAAAACACTTAGTAGTTAAACTCAAAGCATTAGGTTTCAACGCTTTTATTCAAAAATAGAACATACAAAAACCTGTCACCATTCATGACAGGTTTTTCTTCTTATATATTCTTTATTTCAGTGAAATTGTTCCAAATAATCTTCATAATAGGGATTCCCCTCACCAAGTGCCTTCTTCACTCGTTTACGTTCTAAGTATTCCCGCACTTTCATTTCAGCCTCAAAGTAAGTTAAATCTGGCGTTTCAAAAGAAATTTGCTCAAAAGGCATTGATAAGATGCTCATCGGTCTATAATGTGGATTACGATATGTATACTGATATTCTTTCATCTGACCATGATGTAAAGCCAACTTAAACTTCAAAATCTGTACAGCCCGGAGTATCTGATCATCAAAAACATTTTTCGTCGTTGACAGTGACAAAACGACATTTCTCCGGCTGGTTAGATGTAAAATGTTATCCAAACGATCATAAGACTTACGCACCGCATGATTCGCTACTACCCAAGTCGTCGGTTTCTTCGTATAACCATCCAGCGGAATAACACAACGCTCACCAATCACATAAGGAATTTTTTGATGAAATCCAAGCACAGAAGCTGCCAAGCAAGTTCGTTCATGAAGATGATTGAAAGACAGCGAGTACTCATCCAAAAGGTGTTTCGTCGTTCGCTTACTAAAATACATCACGCCGTTTTTCTGAATCACAATCGAACGCAAATCAGCCACTCGATAATCAGAAATATCAAATAAACAAAATGTATAATCATCCATAAACTTATGCTCACCATCGAAACTTTCCTCCAACAAAACCTCAACCTTTGAACGGGTTAAATCATTCAAAGAAAGCACCTGAACCCCAACATCTCGCATATATCTAACCTCCCAAGTATGATACACAAACTAATATACACCGAAAATGTAAACGCTTCAATAGTTTTGCAAAAGATTGTTATTTTTTTAACAAATTAGCCGATATATTATAAAAAGGAGATCAATCCATGCTTTCAACACAGATAAAAATTCATAAAAACCATTATATTATCACAAAAAATAAGCAAGAATATTCATTTCCAAAAAATGCTCAAAGTTCACAAATCATGAACCTTCTTTATCCTCTAATCGAAAAATCTCAGAACTATCTCGAACAAATAGAACCCCTACTCTCCATCCAATACCAACATTCCATACAACAAATTATCCTACTCCAAAATCTAATTCACGACCTCTCTTTTTGTGAAATGGAAGACCAGATAGTTGCATTAGAGGAATCACTGCAATTGGCTATAGAGTGGAACTATTTTCTACAAGACATTTATACCCTTCTTGATAATAACGAATATAGACAATCAAAAAACCTGTAGACGATTATATCTACAGGTTTGGTTTGATTCGATTTATATTAACGATCTTTCAACCAGCAACATTTTTTATATTTCTTACCGCTACCACATGGGCATGGTTCATTACGACCAACTTTCTCAACACGAATTGGTTGAGCTGATTGAGTTACTCGTGGACGATATGTCTGCTTTTGTTGAACATTATCTGGTAAATTAAATGAATTTAACACACTCGATAAGTCATCCACCTTGCGATCAGAATCGCTCATTTCACTCGGTTTATAACCTGCATTATCCCACAGACGATTTGTGTTATTTAGCTGTTGATATAAATGAGCAAAATCCATAATGTCTTTTTCAGAGTTAAATACCAGTAAGTCATTTTCGCTTAATTGATCTGTTAAAGCAACTAACGGTTCACCCATTACAATATTCGTTTGGATTTTTTCCATAACGAATTCCGCAAAATTTGAAGATTTCGCAACTAATTTTTCCATTTGTTTATACAATGGTGATTCTGTTTCAACTAAATGTGTTGCGTAATAGTAAATATCTGCTTTAGACGGACGATAGTAATCGCCATCCAGTCTATCTTCAACATATTTATGTGTGTCACGAACATGGTCATCGCTCACAAATTTAGGACTTGCAATGATTTCACCATCAACCAATTGATAATGATGAATTAGCATCGTAAACGGGAAATATGCTTCTGCAAAATCTAATAACGCTTGCTTCTCTTCGGCTTCATCAACGGTTACATCAATTAATTCACTAAATCGTTCCATTGTTAATGTACCGTATAAATTAATACCAGCTGCTAAAATCATTTCAAAAAGATTCCATTGTTTCAGCATCGTAGCATGTTTCTCTTCATAAGTTGAATAGTTGTTCAACATATCTTTAATTGTTTCTTTTACTTCAATCGGAATAAAGTTTTTAACTTCATTGTCCTCTAATTTTGAATAAATGAAACCTAAGCGAAGTACAATTGGGTAAAGTGACAGATAAAACATCACTTCGTCTTCTCCAATTTCACCATTAGATTGATCTTCGTTATCCATTTTTTCAATTAATTCTAGACTAGAACGACCAAGCATTAATAAACGTTGTTCCAAAGACTCTAGAATATCAGTCTGAATGTGCTCCACTAATTTAGCCTTGTTCCAGCTCTTATACACATTCATTCCATTTTCAGCTGCTAGCAGTAGTAATGAATCTTTGGTATAAACAGTTAAATGCTCGCTAATCGATTCACCAGCAGGCTCTTTTTTCAGACCATACTCTTCTAACTCTTCAGAAAGAACACTCATAATGAGTTCCGCATAGTCTGCTTGTTCAAAATTTCCTTCAAATAATGACATCTTTAATATCTCCTTACAAATTAAATGTATCTTTCGATACGTGCCTTAATACTATAACACAAATCAGCCGTTGTCGTACAAGGTTTTCAGTCGTCAACTCATTTCATAACCAAGTTATGCTGAAATGAAAAACTCCCCTCTAATCGATAAAAGGGAGTTACGATTATTAGATCATTTTGTTTATGTCTGTGTAGAGATCAAAGTCAGCTTCATTAATCAATCTTAAAGATAAGGCTGCTTCTTTTAATGTTGTTCCTTCTCGTTCTGCTTTTTGAGCAATCTCACTCGCTTTTTCATAACCGATATGTGGAGACAAAGCTGTTACTAAAGCTAGCGACTGCTGAACGGTTTCTAGCATTTTAGCTTCATTAGCTTCTAATCCTTTTAGGCATTTTTCTGTAAATTGATTTAAACCATCCGCTAACAGCTCAATACTCTGTAAAAAGTTATAAGCGATAACCGGCATATATGCGTTTAATTCAAAATTTCCTTGAGATCCCGCAACAGTAATGGTTGTGTGATTCCCCATAACTTGTGTACAAATCATCGTTAATGCCTCAGCCTGTGTCGGATTAATTTTTCCAGGCATGATGGAACTACCTAATTCATTAGCAGGTATTGTAATTTCACCCATGCCACCTCTTGGACCACTTGCTAGCCAGCGAATATCATTCGCAATTTTCATCGCGTTAACCGCTAACGTATTTAACGCACCATGTGCAAATACGACTGCATCTTTACTAGCCAATCCATGAAACTTATTATCACTTTCTTGAAATGAAGTTCCTGTCCAATTTGAAATGAATTCAGTAGCCATTGAACCAAATTCAGGATGGCTATTCAGACCAGTCCCTACAGCTGTTCCACCTAAAGGTAATACGATTAATGGTTTCAAAGATAATTCAAGCATCGATAAATTCTCTTGAATCATCCGCTTCCAGCCACTTATTTCTTGTCCGAAAGTAATGGGGGTCGCATCCTGAAGATGAGTACGGCCTAACTTCACCGTGTCTTGATAGTCCTCTTCTAGTGTTTCTAATATAGAAATCATTCGATTCAGTACAGGTAAAAGCTCTCTTTCAATCTGTAAAACACCAGATATGTGCATTGCAGTTGGAAAGGTATCATTGGTACTTTGCCCCATGTTCACATCGTCATTCGGGTGAACAATATTTTCTGATGATTGTTCATTGACTAAATTCGCAATCACTTCATTTAAATTCATATTGGTCTGTGTACCACTACCCGTTTGCCAAACTGACAAAGGAAATTCTTTATCCCATTTTCCAGCTATAATTTCATCACAAATTGCTTTAATTTTTTGAGATTTTTCAGTAGATAATTTATTTAACCCAGCATTTGTTTGGGCCGCCGCCTTCTTAACCATAGCGTAAGCATAGATGAGTGATAATGGAATTTTTTCGGATCCAATCCTAAAATTCTCTAGACTCCTTTGAGTCTGGACACCCCACTTGCGTTCAATCGGAATCATCACTTCGCCAAAATCATCACGGTAAATACGTTCTTGATTATTCGTCATTTTGACCCCATCCTTTTTATGCACGATATTGCTTTATTTTGTCTTGAACCCGTTCATACATCTGTTCAGTTAATTTATCAGATAAGCCATAATAATTTTCAGGTTTTAACCACTCCATAATCGTCTCTCGATCAAATTGTTCAGCAATTAATTCATTTTCCATTAATGAATCAATATAAGATAGTTCATGATTCATTTGAAATTCCATCGCCACATCATGAATAATTTGATGTGCTTCAAATTTTCCAAAATGGTCGCTAAGTTGCATCATGACATATTCAGAATTATCTAAACCTTCATTATTCATAAGATTTTGGTAAGCTTTTTCAGGATGAAAAATAAGGTTTTCACTTAAATCTTTAAAACGTAGAACTACTTCTTTAAAATATGAAATCGTGTCATTTAAATTGGCATCTAATACCATATACGATGAACTATTCGATTCGTAAGGTTTTGTATTGGCGTACAAACTACTTGGTACTAAATCATACAATTTCATCGAATTGGCAATAATTCCTTTAGAAATTTTCGGATTCATTTTATGCGGCATTGTACTACTACCTATTTGGTTCGGGTCACTGTATTCCGTAAACTCACTCAATTCTTCTACGGAGTTATTGTAAACTGCTTCACCAATTTTATGCATAACATTCGTCACCCCTAAAACACCAAATAAATATTGGATTTTAGGCAATTGAATATTTCGACTTGGAATATTCATCGAACGGATACCTAATAGTTCCGCTACTTTTTCTTGTAGCAACTGACCTTGCTCTCCCATTGAGTTGAAAGCACCGATTGCTCCACCAATCATAATTTCATTCAATCCTTCAGCTGCTTGTAAATAGACATCGACTGCTGGTAATAATTCTTCAACCCAACTTGAAACAACAAATCCAAAAGTCGTTGGAATCGCATGTTTTGAATGTGTACGTCCAGGCATTAAATCCAATTTATGTTTTAAAGCTAATTCCGAAAGTTCTTCAATAGCATCAACAATTATTTGTTTAAATTCTTCATTAACTTGTTGTAAAATTAAAATCTGAGAAGATTGCTGAATATTTTGAGTCGTAATCCCATAATGAAAATACTTTTTAGTTAATTCAGATGTTGGTTCAAGAACTGTTTCAACGAATGAATAAAAACCATGACCAATCTTTTTTAAATACGTATCATAAGTTTCAGTTGAAAAGTTCTCATAATTAACTTCATTATGGATCGCTTGAGCTGCCTCTTTTGTAATAATCCCTAACTCTGCTTGAGCCGTGGCGACTGTTTTCTCCAACATAATCCAAGTTTTATATTTATATTCACTCGACAGTAAGTAATCTAGCTGGTCATTTTTTAATGTTAACGATTTTGAATCTTGTAACCCCATGATATTGCCTCCTTTTTTAGTTTCTGCATTATTATCACTACTATGATACATGAACTAGACTTGACCAAAGTCACTGATTTTGACCTTGGTCAATTTCAAAGGACTTAGTCATAAACGATTCTCAAACGATACTTGAAAACGTTTTACTGATATATTATTTATGAATAATAAATTAAGGAGGAAAAACAATGAATAAAGAAAAGATTAGCCAAGAAGTGCAACGTTTTGGTCGTTCTCTACTACTACCTATTGCGATAATGGCGCCTATTGGAATGATTTTAGGATTAACTGGAGCTTTTGTTCAACCATATATGGTCGAACGAGTTGCGTTTTTACAAAATGATACCTTGCAAACTATTCTAGTTAGTTTAAGAACCATTTCAGATGTCGTGTTCTCAAACATCCCGGTATTATTTGCGATGGGTGTTGCTTACGGAATGACTCGAAATGATAAGGGGATCGCCGTATTTAGTTCAATGGTTTCTTATTTTATTCTACACGGAACGATTAATGCTGTTCTATCAGCGACTGGCCAATTAGCAGATGCTGACGTGATGACTCAAGTTGGTCAAGGAATGGTATTAGGGATTCAAACATTAAGAATCGATGTCCTCGGAGGAATTATAGCCGGACTTATTGCATCTTATTCAGCGGATCGATTCTATCGTCAAGAATTACCACTTGCCTTTGCGTTCTTCGCCGGAACGAAATTTGTTCCAATTATTACAGCAGTCTTCACAGTAGTTGTCGGATTATTTATTCCATTCATTTGGAAATACTTCGTTGCAGCTCTTACATCAATGTCAGGACTTATTTTATCTAGCTTTGGTCCACCACTAAGTATTGCGATTAACCGACTCCTCATTCCATTTGGTCTACACCATGTATGGACTGCCTTCTTACGTTTCACACCAGCTGGAGGAATTTATAATATTGGTGGAGAAGAGTTTGTTGGTGTATTAAACGCCTTAAACGAAGTTTTGTTTAACCATGGACCTGGAACAGAAGCTTGGGAATTAATGCCTGATTTAACACGTTTTATGGCTCAAAACCAAATGTTATTAACATTATTCATGATTCCTGCAATCGGTCTAGCAATGTACCACACAGCTTATGAAGGAAACAAAAAAGCTGTTAAAGGGATTATTATTACATTAGTTTTAACTCCATTCTTAGGAAACATTACAGAACCAATGGAGTTCTCCTTCCTATTTATCGCACCACTCTTATATGTGATCTATATCGTACTCGTATCTGTTGGTTCTTACTTCTTAGCCATTATGGGTACAGCTGTAGGGTATATCCGCGGAACCATATTTGATTTTGCGATTTTCGGATTATTATATGAGGATACGAAATGGTATAACTTACTGATTGTTGGTATTCCATTAGCGATTGCTACTTATTTTATCTTCCGATACCTCATTGTGAAATGGGATGTCAAAACACCCGGTCGTGAGGGAGATGCTTCTAAACATAGTGAATTACTAGCTAATCGTCAATACGATAAAGTGGCTGACTTAGTGGTTGAAGGTCTTGGTGGTCGAGACAATATTATAAACGTTGAGAACTGTGTAACTCGATTACGTATTGATCTAAAAGATGCTAAGAAAGCCGATAAAGATATTCTAGAACAATCTGGATCATCTGGTCTCTTCTTCCCAAGTAAGAATCATATCCACGTCGTATTTGGACCACAAGTTGAGTTCGTCCGTCACGCGGTAGATGATGTGTTAAAAGGAAATACGAATAACTCTGAGACAACTGAATAAAGACAGCTGATTAAATAATTGCAGCTCCTCTTAAATCTTGCTACAATTTGTTTAGTAGATATTTTAGGGGGAGCTGTATGAGTTTAAGTCGCTTAGTGAATAATTTTAATGCTTTAACAGAAGTAGAACAAAAAATTGCTGAAAGTATTATTAAGACACCCGAGGTTTATACAAATCGTTCAGCAGCGGATGTAGCAGATAGTTTATTCGTATCTAAAACATCAATTATTAATTTTGCACAAAAAATGGGTTTTGAAGGATTTAGCGAACTACGCTACTATATCCAAACAACTCTTAACGAAGAAAATCAAAATCATTTAAGTACTTTTGATGAAATCAATTCCTATCTTTATCGTGAAGTTCAAAAAACATTTGAATTAGTTCGTGAAGAAGATTTAATTGCTTTTATTAAACAACTAAAAGAAGCCAAAACAATTTATGTCCTTGCACGTGGAATTACGAAACAATATGCGACAGCATTCACGCTACAATTACGAATGTTAGATTTCATAGCGATATTTGTTGATGACTACAATTTAATAAAAACGCTACCAAACACGTTGAAAGCTGAAGATACTTGTATCATCCTTTCACTCTCTGGTAAAACGGATATTTTAGTCGAATTCACAAACCGTGCTTTAGCTAAAAGTAGTAAAATTTTGAGTATCACATCATTTGGCAATAATCCAATCAATCAGATGAGTGATTTCACGCTCAATTTTTACTCCGATACAACGGTACGTAAATATCGTGATTTAGATTCCCGTACAGGCTTAAACATCATTTTACAACAAATCATTGAATACCTTAAACTAGACAGAATAGGATGATTCTTGTGATTATTAAATCAAAAAATATCTACACACCACTCCGTATCATAGATGGTTATATTAAAATAAAAGAAGGGAAAATTGTCGAAGTAACAGCTGGTGAACCCGATGTCGGATCAGACGTTGAAGTGATCGATTATGGAGAGAATGTTGTCTTACCTGGCTTTATTGACCTCCACACGCATGGATTTGCGACGGGGTCATTTACCCATGAACGTTCAGCTGAATCAGTCACAAAAATGGCGCAATCACTCGTTACACAAGGTGTCACCTCTTTCTTACCCACAACTGGAGCGGATGCCATTTCAACGATTCAAGGAATGTTAGCTGAAGCGGATATCGCAATGAACGAATGGACACCCGAAGTCGGTGCCGATATTCTAGGGATTCATTTAGAAGGACCTTTCATCAACAAAGAACACAAAGGGATGCAAAAAGAAGAACACTGTATCGATCCTTCTATCGAAATCTTTGATGAAATGATTGAACCGATGTCCATTGACCGCATTAAATTAATGACTCTTGCCCCTGAATTACCTGGCGCAAAAGAATTAATTCAGTACCTCAATAAGAATGACATCCAAATCGCCATTGGGCATTCAGCCGCAACCTTTGATGAAATTAAAGCCATAAA
>CAZTXI010000035.1:10291-10717 GCA_964617265.1 uncultured Carnobacteriaceae bacterium
CGTAGCCGGTTCAGCACTCTACTTTGACGACTTGTATAGTGAGTTTGCGAAACAATCTGGGTTAACAGTATTACCTGAAGCCGTAGACTTAACGATTCGCATAAAAACACTCGACCGCATTACGCTATGTACCGATACAGTTGGATTAGGTCAGGTTGAAAAATCATTTTATCACTATATTCGTGAGACGACCTTCACCCCAGACGGTGACCACATCATCTTGAAACATGATGATGGTACCGAGGAACGACTCGACAAAAACTCCATTGAAGATATGCTAAGTGTTGAGATCGGCTATTTAGAATCCGTTCAGAACTTGATGAAATGGAACAACCTAGACTATGCCGATATTATGAAAATCGCATCAGAAAACACAGCGAAATATATCAACGTCTATGACCGCAAAGGCTCGCTAGAAAAATATAA
>CAZTXI010000036.1:0-10707 GCA_964617265.1 uncultured Carnobacteriaceae bacterium
AAGTAGGCGTTGGTATGATGGACGCTAAAAAAGCATTAGTAGAAGCAGAAGGCGACATGGACAAAGCAATCGATATCTTACGCGAAAAAGGTATGGCTACTGCAGCTAAAAAAGCAGACCGTATCTCAGCGGAAGGATTAACTTACGTTCACGTTGACGGAAACACAGCAGCAGTTGTTGAAGTAAATAGTGAAACTGACTACGTTTCTAAAAACGAGCAGTTCCAAAAATTAGTTAAAGATATTGCAGTTGCAATTGTTGAGCACAAACCTGCTTCAGTTGAAGAAGCTAAAGAAGTTAGTCTTTCTTCAGGTGAAACAATTGGTGCAGCAATTACAACAGCTATCCAAACGATTGGAGAAAATATTAACTTACGTCGTTTCGAATTAATCGAAAAAGAAGACAGCCAAACTTTTGGTCCATATGAACATATGGGTGGACGTATTTCAGTATTAACTCTTATTGAGGGTGCTGACGAAGATGTAGCTCGTGACGTTGCTATGCACGTTGCAGCTTTAAACCCTGAGTACTTAAACCGTGATGAAGTACCTCAAGAAGTACGTGACCACGAATTAAGTATCTTAACAGAACAAGCTAAAAACGAAGGTAAACCAGAAAACATCGTTGAAAAAATGGTTATCGGTCGTTTAAACAAATGGTTAGGTGAAATTTCATTAGTTGACCAATCATTCGTTAAAGACGGAGACATCTCTGTTCAAAAATATCTAGATAACAATGGTGCTACTATTAAAGCATTCACTCGTCTAGAAGTTGGAGAAGGTATTGAGAAACGTCAAGAAGACTTTGCTCAAGAAGTTCGCGACCAACTAAACCTTTAATAAATAGAATTAGACAGGAGCGTCTATCGTTCCTGTCTTTTTTAATAAGTTCAATGCAAAAATTGAGATAATAAAGTGACGAAAAGTCATAAATATGCTAATATTAGTATGTAAATCTAGGAGGACAAAAAAATGTCAAAGCCAATTTATAATCGAATTGTTTTGAAAATTAGTGGTGAAGCAATCGCTGGAGAAAAAGGCTTCGGAATTAATCCTGAAACGATTCAAACGATTGCAGCTGAAATTAAAGAAGCGCATGATTTAGGTGTAGAACTTGCAATTGTTGTAGGTGGAGGAAATATTTGGCGTGGTAAAACCGGAGAAGAATTAGGTATGGACCGTGCTCAAGCCGATTATATCGGTATGCTTGCAACCGTAATGAATGGCCTTGCTTTACAAGATGGATTGGAAGCTTTAGGCGTTCCAACACGCGTTCAAACAGCTATCAGTATGAGTGAAGTTGCTGAACCTTATATCCGCCGAAGAGCAATTCGTCATTTAGAAAAAGGTCGTGTGGTTATATTTACAGGTGGTACAGGAAGTCCTTACTTCTCAACGGATACGACTTCCGCACTTAGAGCAGCTGAAATTAATGCAGATGTTATTATGATGGCTAAAAATAATGTTGATGGTGTATATTCAGCAGATCCAAATATTGACAAATCTGCAACAAAATTTGATGAGTTAACATACTTAGATGTCATTAACAAATCATTACAGGTAATGGATACAACAGCTTCTTCACTAAGTATGGATAATGAAATTCCATTAATTGTCTTTAAGTTTAATGAAAAAGGCAACATTAAACGAGTCATTCTAGGTGAGAAAATCGGAACCAATATTAGGGGGAAATAAGGATGAGTCAACAAGTATTACGTGATATTGAGCAAAGAATGAAAGCTTCAGAGCAGTCATTAGTAAAATCTTTAGGTAGTATTCGAGCAGGACGTGCAAATGCTAGTTTACTTGATGGAATTCAAGTATTGTATTATGGAGCTCCAACTCCACTTAACCAATTAGCACAAATTTCAGTTCCAGAAGCTCGTATGTTAATGATTACACCTTTTGATAAAAACAGTCTTGAAGAGATTGAAAAAGCAATCAATAAATCAGATATCGGTATTACGCCATCAAATGATGGGAATATTATTCGATTAGTTATTCCTCAATTAACAGAAGAAAGACGTCGTGACATTGCTAAATTAGTTGGTGAAGAAGCTGAAAATGCTAAAGTAGCTGTACGTAATGTTCGTCGTGACGGTTTAGATGAGTTTAGAGGATTAGAAAAATCTGGAGAGATTTCAGAAGACGAACTACGTCGTTATGAAAAAGACGTTCAAGCTTTAACAGATCAATCGGTTAAAAATATTGATGCTCTAGCAGCAGAAAAAGAACGCGAGATTCTAGAAGACTAAGTTCAGGCTTTCTTTTAAATTTAATGGACAAAAATGAACCCGCTAGAACGCTTATTTGTTTTAGCGGATTTTATTTTGTGTATTGGTCAATTACATAACAATCTATGTTATACTTGTTTTTTATGAAATAAATTACATCGAATTTCACGGAAAGAAATAAGGAGGGTAATAAATGCCGAATGAAATGGGAAATACCCACATAATTCAAAATGGCTTAGTCCCCGAACATGTTGCAATTATAATGGATGGTAATGGACGATGGGCAGAAGAAAAAGGATTAGATCGCTCTGCTGGACATAAAGAAGGTGTAGAAGCCATTCGTCGAGTCACTATTAGTGCGAATGATTTAGGTGTTAAAGTATTAACATTATATGCTTTTTCTACAGAAAACTGGTCTCGCCCATTGAAAGAAATTCAATATCTAATGTCACTACCGAATCAGTTTTTTAAACGATTTGTACCCGAATTAATCGAAAATAATATTAAAGTAACTGTGACAGGATTTGAACAAAAAGTACCTGATATGACGAAAAAAGCAATTTATAAAGCGGTAAATGATACGAAAGATTCAACCGGTATGATTTTAAACTTTGCTTTTAATTATGGAGGACGTGCGGAAATAGTTGAAGCGGTCCGTCAAATATCAAAAGAAGTACTCGAAGGAAAAATTAAACCAGAAAAAGTGAATGAGGAAACTATTTCAGATCATTTATTAACTCATTCATTGGGTGAATTACAAGATGTAGATTACTTAATCCGCACAAGTGGCGAACAACGACTCAGTAACTTCTTGCTTTGGCAAAATGCTTACAGTGAGTTTTACTTTGTACCAGAATTTTGGCCGGATTTTAATGCTGACCTATTTGAAAAAGCTATACTAGAGTACCAGCATAGAAATCGTCGTTTTGGTGGAATTTAAAGAGAAGAAAGAGGGATTTAGTTGCGAGTACGTGTTAAAACGTCAATAGTATTAGCAATTTTAATTATACCGGCAGTATTAGTAGGCGGATGGGCTTTTAATGTATTGATTGGCGCGATTGCCTTAATTGGATCGATGGAATTACTTCAAATGGCAAAAATGGATATTAAATCTTTTCCATCTATTGTTACTTATTTAGGGACATTATCAATTGTTTATTTTCATTTTATAGCGAATTTTATTCCAGAGCGATTAAGTGTTGGAATAATTCCAATACTAGCCGTCTTGTTTTTATTAATGTCAACTGTTATTATTCGAGGATTTAACTTCACGAATGCTGCCATATCTGCATTAACCATGTTTTATGTAGGTTTTGGCTCACAAGCAGCTGTGGTTATTAGAGAAGCAGATTTAGCTATTTTTATATTTATTTTATTGGTTATTATTAGTACGGATATTGGAGCTTATTTTATTGGATCTAAAATAGGTAAACGTAAATTAGCACCACTTTTATCACCGAATAAATCAGTTGAAGGTTCATTAGGTGGTATTTTATTCGCTCTATTAATTGCTTCGATTTACTTAAACTTTATATCATTACCGTATCCATATTTTATGATGTTATTCATTGCGGTTATTCTTTCCATAACTGGACAATTTGGAGACTTATTAGAATCAGCATTGAAGCGTCATTATGAAGTTAAAGATTCAGGAACTATCTTGCCAGGTCATGGTGGGATTTTAGATCGATTTGATAGTATTCTATTTACATTAAGTATGGCCCTTATTTTAGGGGTATTCTAAAATCAATTTTATAGGTAGACAGGAGTTGTAAACAGTGCAGACAATACTTGCATTTATTTTAGTTTTTGGAATTATCGTTATTGTACATGAATTGGGGCATTTTTATTTTGCTAAAAAAGCAGGTGTACTTGTCCGAGAATTTTCGATCGGTATGGGTCCAAAGCTTTTTCAAACACATAAAAATGAAACATCTTATACAATTCGTGTTTTACCATTAGGTGGATACGTGTTAATGGCTGGATATGAGGATGAAGAAGATATCCGTCTTGGTATGTCAGCTTTTCTTACAGTAGATGAAGAGAACCACGTAACTAAAATTGACTTAAGTGACCAAACGGTTCAAGTTGATGGTATACCTGTTGATGTATTGGACTATGATTTTGAAAATGACTTATATTTAAAAGGTAGTATCGCTGGAAATATGGAAGAAGTTTCAACATTTCAAGTGAAAGAAAACGCGGTTATTATTCAAGAAGATGGTACAATCCATCAAATAGCCCCGGCTCATCGTCAAATTCAAAATGCATCATTACTAAATCGTATATTAACGAATTTTGGTGGGCCATTAAATAATTTTATTTTATCGGTTATTGCATTTATAGTATTTGCTTTTTTACAAGGTGGAGTTCCTTCTTCTGAACCTATTTTAGGAGAAATTCAACCAGAATCACCAGCTGCTATAGTAGGATTAGAAGCTGGCGATCGCATTTTAAAAATTGATGATCAGGCAGTTGAATCTTGGAACGATATGGTTTTGACAATCCAAGAAAATCCTAATGTTCCATTAATGCTAGAAGTTGAGAAAACAGATGGTGAAAGATTGACAGAAATAGTTACTCCAGAAGCCAATAAAGCTGAAGATGGTACGGAATATGGTTTAATTGGTGTGCAAGTATCGATTAAAGATTCTTTCCTTGATAAAATTGTATTTGGTTTTACAGAAACTTGGTTCTACATTCAGTCGATTTTTTCTAGTATTATAATGTTAGTAACAGGAAAATTAAGTTTAGATAATTTAGGTGGGCCAATTGCAATTTTTAGCATGACGAGTGAAGTAACTCGACTAGCTGGTGTACTAGGGATCATTAATTTTATTGGATTCTTAAGTGTAAACTTAGGTTTAATGAACTTACTACCTATACCCGGATTAGATGGTGGAAAATTACTTCTAAATATTGTTGAAGGTATTAGAGGTAAGCCAATCAGTGAAGAAAAACAATCGATTATAACATTAATTGGAGTCATTATTTTAGTTCTCTTGATGTTATTTGTTACGTGGAACGATATTCAAAGACATTTTTTTAATTAATTATTCAACAATGAGATAAAGGAGTTTGATACGAAATGAAACAGTCCCAAATTTTTATACCAACATTACGTGAAACACCAAGTGATGCAGAAGTATTAAGCCATCAAATGATGTTACGAGCAGGATACATTCGTCAAGTTTCATCAGGAGTTTATTCATACTTACCATTAGCATACCGAGTGATTCAAAAGATTGAAAATATTATACGTGAAGAATTAAATGCTATCGGTGGAACGGAGATGTTACTACCGGCACTTGTTCCTGCCGACATATGGAAAGAGTCGGGACGATACGATACATACGGACCTGAAATGATGAAATTAAAAGATCGTCATGACAGAGATTTCTTATTAGGACCAACACACGAAGAGACATTTACAACTTTAATTCGTGATGATATTAAATCTTATAAAAAATTACCACTGCATTTGTATCAAATTCAAACAAAGTATCGTGATGAAAAACGTCCAAGATTTGGTTTGTTAAGAGGACGTGAATTCATCATGAAAGATTCTTATACATTCCATGACACAGAAGAAAGCTTGGATGAAATGTATAATGACATTTGGCAAGCTTATAATAATATCTTTACTCGAATTGGTTTAGATTTCCGTTCTATTATTGCGGATGCTGGAGCAATGGGTGGTCGCGAATCAATTGAATTTATTGCGATTTCAACGATTGGTGAGGATACAATTGCGTATTCTGATGAAAGTGATTATGCAGCAAATATCGAAATGGCTTCAAGTAAATTTAAAGAACGTACAAATACAGAAGTACAACTTCAAAAAGAGATTGTCGACACACCAGCTACAACAACAATTGAAGAATTATCTAGTTTCTTAGATGTGAAATCTTCAAACATATTAAAGAGTGTATTATATGTTGCTGATGGAGATAAGCCAGTCTTAGCATTAGTGCGAGGCGATCATGAAGTAAATGAAATCAAAGTTCGAATGGCTGTAGAAGCTGAGGTTATTGAAACAGCAACTGAAAACCACATTGTTGAATTGTTTGGTAATATTCCAGCAGGATATGTTGGACCAGTTAATTTACCAGAAGAAGTTACAATCGTAGCTGATTTATATGTTAAAAACATGGTGAATAGTGTAACTGGGGCAAACGAAGTTGAAAAACATTTCATTAATGTTAATGCTGGAAGTGACTTTGAACCTTCAACATATGCAGATATTCGCTTGGTTCAAGAAGGAGATGTGTCTCCAGACGGAAAAGGAACGTTACAGTTCACAACTGGAATTGAAATTGGTCATATATTCAAATTAGGAACTCGCTTCAGTGAAACAATGGATGCTACAGTTCTTGGCCAAGATGGTCGTCCAACACCGGTTATTATGGGTAGTTATGGAATTGGTATTAGTCGATTATTATCAGCTATTGCTGAGCAAAATGCAGATGAAAAAGGTCTTGTGTGGCCAGCTGCAGTAGCGCCATTTGACGTACACATCACACCAATCAATTACAATGACGAACATCAACAAGCTTTAACAGATGAGATTACAGAATTGTTTACAAACAAAGGTTATGAAGTATTAGTTGATGACCGTAAAGAAAGACCAGGCGTTAAATTTACGGATGCTGAACTAATGGGAATCCCTATTCGTGTAACCGTTGGTAAAAAAGCTGAAGATGCTATTGTTGAGTTATCGATTCGTAAAACAGGTGAGATGGTTGAAACGAAGAAAGATGATTTAATTAATACAATTTCAATCTTAATGTCTTCACAAGAAGAAGCTAACTAAAAGAATAATTATGAGAAGGAGACAGATTACCTGCCTCCTTTTCTTTCACACTGAATTCAAAAATAGAAATATAAGGATGGGTAATAATGGACAGCGAACTAAGAGAAATGTTCCAGACATTACTAAATCAAATTCAATTAGAGCCCAATGAAGTTGAGCAGGCTTACTTTGAGAATGCTGAAATATCGACAGTAAAAGTTCACAAAAAAGAGAGAAGATGGGATTTTTATTTCAAATTTGAACGAGTATTACCGTTCCAATTATTCAAAAAGTTTGAAACCTCTTTGAAATTAGCTTTTTCAAAACATGTTGAAGTCGATTTATTTATTGAAGTAAAAAATCACAAAATTGATAATGATTTAATTAGAGATTACTGGTTACATGTTTGTCAAAAAAGTGGTGTTGATTCACCAATTTGTAACCAACTTTTTAGTACACAATCACCAGTTTTTAAAGATGAAAAATTAACTTTTTATATTGAACATGAAATTACTTTGACTAAATTTTCTGATGAATTTTTTCCGCCAATAATTGAGCAATATAAAAAACTAGGATTTCCAAATGATTTAAGGATTATTCCAGTTGTTGACCATGGAGCTGCTGAAAAAGTAGCTAAAGCAGTTATTGAAAAAAATGAATCTGAGACAGCTAAGCTTACGGAAGAATTAACAAAAAGACATCAGCAAAATGAGCGAAATGGTCAAGGTGGAAATGGTATAGCACCAGAAGGACCGATTAAGCTTGGTCGCAGTATCAACAGCAATAATCCAATAATGCAAATGAGAGATATTTTAGAAGAAGAACGTAGCGTTATTATTGAGGGTTATGTTTTTGATGTAGAGGTACGTAAATTACGTTCTGAACGTGAGTTAATGATTATTAAAATGACCGATTATACATCATCCATTACCGTTAAAAAGTTTTCGAATAATGAAACGGATGAAGCTATATTCGCAACCATTAAACCAGGTAAATGGTTGAAAGCTCAAGGATCCATTCAGATGGATACATTTAGTAATGAATTGACGATGATGGCTCAGAGTCTACAAGAAACTTTTCATGAAACTAGACAAGATACGGCTCCAGAAGGGGAAAAACGTGTCGAACTTCATGCCCATACGAATATGAGCCAAATGGATGCAACCGTTAATCCAACCGAGCTTGTGGAATTGGCTGCGAAATGGGGACATGAAGCTGTAGCAATTACGGATCATGGTGGAGTTTATTCATTCCCAGAGGCGTATCAAGCAAGTAAGAAGAATAATATCCAAGTTATTTATGGTTTAGAAGCTGACTTAGTTGATGATGGTGTTCCTATTGCTATGAACTTACAAGATATTGAGTTGTCAGAAGCAACTTATGTGGTATTTGACGTTGAGACAACGGGATTATCAGCTGTTTATGACTCGATTATTGAGTTAGCAGGGGTTAAAATGTTTAAAGGGAATGTCATTGAAGAATTCCAAGAGTTTATTGATCCAGGTGAACCGATATCAGCATTTACAACGCAATTAACCGGAATTACGAGTGAAATGGTAAGAGGATCCAAACCAGAAAAACAAGTATTAGAAGAGTTCCAAGCTTTTACAGAAGGAACCATTCTTGTAGCCCATAATGCTTCTTTTGATATTGGGTTTATTAACAAGGGGTATGAGAAGAATAATTTACCGATATCTACTCAACCTGTAATTGATACACTTGAATTATCACGTTTTCTATATCCACAATATAAAAGCTTCGGTTTAAGTGCACTAGCCAAGCGTTTTGATGTGACATTAGAACAACATCACCGTGCGATTTATGATGCTGAGACAACCGGAAGATTATTAGATATTTTCTTAAAAGAGTTATATAAAGAACATGACATTAATAACTTATTAAATATGAATGATTATATCGGTCAAGGTGATGGATATAAGCGATCAAGACCAACACACGCAACGCTTTTAGTTTCATCGGAGGTAGGTTTGAAAAACTTATTTAAACTTGTTTCGATTAGTCTAACAGAATATTTTTACCGAACACCACGAATTCCTCATCGTGTCTTAAAAGATTATAAAGAGGGCATACTAATTGGTAGTGGTTGTTCAAATGGTGAAGTATTCACGGCTATGATGCAGACAGGTTACGAAGAAGCCAAAGAAGTAGCAAAAAAATATGACTTTTTAGAGATTATGCCTAAAGATGCTTACTTGCATTTAAAAGAGCGCGAACTGATTAAAAATGATCGCGACTTAGAGGAAGTATTATCGAATATTGTTAAATTAGGTGAGGAGTTGAATATACCTGTTGTTGCGACTGGAAATGTTCATTATCTAAATCCTGAAGATGATATTTCACGCAAGATTATTTTACAATCAACTAATCCAAATAATACAGAACAAACATTGCATCCAAAAGTTCATTTTAGAACGACAGATGAAATGTTAGAAGCTTTTTCATTCTTAGGTGAACAAAAAGCAAAAGAAGTGGTTGTTACAAATTCGCAAAAAGTTAAAAATTTAATTGACCCAGATGTCAAACCGATTCGTGATGATTTATACTCACCTAAAATGGAAGGTGCCGAGCAGGAAATTCGTGATATGACATACAATAAAGCGCGTGAATGGTACGGAGAAGAATTACCAGAAATTGTTAGTGCGCGTATTGAGCGAGAGTTAGATAGTATTATTGGAAATGGGTTCGCTGTTATTTATTTAATTTCACAAAAGCTAGTTGAAAAAAGTAATGAAGAAGGCTATTTAGTTGGTTCACGTGGATCGGTCGGATCGAGTTTCGTTGCAACTTTAACAGGGATTACAGAGGTAAATCCTCTAGCACCACATTACCGTTGTCAAAACTGTCAATATCATGAGTTTTTTGAAGATGGTTCAGTAGGATCAGGATTTGACTTGCCACCAAAAAATTGTCCGAATTGTGATGCTCGATTAATATCAGATGGACACGATATTCCTTTCGAAACGTTCTTAGGATTTAAGGGAGACAAAGTACCGGATATTGATTTAAACTTCTCCGGTGAATATCAAGCCAAAGCGCATGATTATACAAAAGAATTATTTGGTGAAGACTATGTTTATCGTGCAGGTACAATTGGTACGATAGCAGAACGTACGGCTTATGGTTATGTAAAAGGTTTCGAAGGCGATATGCAAAAACGCTATCCAGGTGCTGAAATTGACCGCTTAGTAAAAGGTATAACGGGTGTTCGAAGAACAACCGGGCAGCATCCGGGAGGAATAATTGTTGTTCCGGATTATATGGATGTTTATGATTTTACGCCGATTCAATATCCAGCAAACGATCAAGACTCAGATTGGTTTACAACGCATTTTGATTTCCACTCTATTGAAGATAACTTGTTAAAACTGGATATACTAGGTCATGATGACCCGACAATGATTCGTATGTTAGAAGATCTATCGGGGATTCCAGCCAAAGATATTCCGTTAAACGATCCAGATGTTATGTCGCTGTTCAAAGGGCCGGATATCTTAGGGGTCACAGCAGAACAAATTTATTCTAAGACTGGAACACTCGGTGTCCCTGAGTTTGGTACACCATTTGTTCGTGAAATGTTAGAACAGACAGAACCTGAAACATTTTCTGAATTACTTCAGATCTCCGGATTATCTCACGGTACGGACGTATGGTTAGGTAATGC
>CAZTXI010000037.1:0-10631 GCA_964617265.1 uncultured Carnobacteriaceae bacterium
CCGACTGCTAGAATAATATTAATCATAATCGTCACAAGTGTTTGCTGATATACAGGTGAGATGAACCCAGTCATTACAAGCAAGTGAATCAGACCTAGACCGCCTACTATTGTTGCGAGCCATAATGCATTTACTTTATTGAGTAATTTCATGTTCATTCACCTACACTTTCTCTGATTGACTATTGCCTAATAATCCAGCTGGACGTAACAACAGAATAATGATTAAAATGGTATAGACAACGGCATCTCGAATCATTGAGTTTCCATATGCCGTTATCATAACTTCCGTCATTCCTAATAAATATCCTCCAAGAACCGCTCCTGGGATTAGCCCAATCCCACCAATTACTGCTGCTACAAAAGCTTTCGTTCCGTATCCAGCACCCAACATTGGCGATATCGAATTATAATAGATCCCTACTAACATACCACTAGCACCAGCTAAAGCTGATCCTAATACAAACGTAAAAGCTATAACAATGTTTGTATCAATACCCATTAGCTGAGCAGCTTCAGCATCAACACTTACCGCCCTCATCGCTTTACCCATTTTTGTTTTCTGAACGATAAATTGTAAAACAACCATTAAAACGATTGTAGTTAAAACAAGAATGACTTGTAATGTTTTAATTTGAATGTTCCCTAATTGAAAGGATGTTGTCAAAAATGATGGTACTTGATTAAAAGCTTGAAGATAAGCTCTGGTTTCAGCGCCGGCTAAGACAATCATGCCATTGCGTAATAAGTAAGAAACTCCAATAGCAGTAATTAAAGCTGATATTCTTGGCGAGTTTCTCAATGGTTTATAAGCAACTTGGTCAATAATTACACCAAGAACTGCTGTCAGAATCATTGTTAAAATAAACGCAACAAATATATTCAGACCTAATGAGAGGATTAGGTAATAACTGATAAAAGATCCAACCATGAAAATATCCCCATGAGCAAAGTTCAACAGTTTTATGATTCCATAAACCATGGTATAACCTAATGCGATAAGTGCATACACACTTCCTAGTGTTAATCCATTAATCACTTGTTGAATAAAGATTTCCACGCTCATCACTTCCCTTCCATGTAATGGTTTAATCTAACGTATTTAGTTGGCAGTAATTTCAATAACACCAACGTCTTCTCCACCTTGTACTTCAACAATGGTTACAGATTTAACGGGATTGTGTAATGCATCAAAAGAGAATGTTCCTGTTACACCTGTAAAGTTACTTGTGTTTCCTAATTCAGCATTGATCGCTGAGGGTGCTACACTATCTGCACGCTCAATCGCTTCTTTTACAACATAAGCAGCATCATATGCCATTGCCGCAAACATATCTGCTGGTTGTCCAAATTTCTCTTCGTATTTAGCAAGGAAATCTTGTACATGTGCTTCTTCAGATAAGCTTGAAAATTGAGTCGTATAATAAACATCGTTTAAATTCGCCTTACCTGCTAATTCGTATAATTGGTTATTCCCAAATCCGTCTGGTCCTAAGATTGGTTGAGTAATTCCCATTTCACGAGCTTGCTTAATAATTGGTCCTGCTTGTTCATAATAACCAGGTACGAATAACACATCGAAATCTTGTCCAGCAATATTCGTTAATACCGCGCTAAAGTCTGTTTCATCCGCTGTAAAGTTTTCTTTAATGACGATATCTCCAGCAAAAGTTGTCTCGAATGTATTAACAAGTCCAACAGCATAATCACTCGAGTTATCCCCTAAAATAGCAGCTTTCGTTGCACCGAATTCTTCAGCGGCAAAAGTAGCTAGTGCCTCACCTTGATAAGAGTCTGAATAAGCAATTCGCCAAGCTGTATCAACAACTTCACCACTACTATCTAATGTAAAACTATCCAATGAAGCGGATGGTGATAATAACGGGATATTATACTGAGCAGCTTGCTGTAAGGCAGCTAATGATGATCCAGATGTATCGGGCCCGATAATGATATTAACCTCATCTTCAGTAGCTAAACGGGTAGATAATGATGATGCTTCTTGTTCATCAGAGCTATAGTCATATTCGACTAATTCAATTTGTTTCCCTTTAATACCACCTGCTGCGTTAATCTCTTCAAAAGCTAACTGAACAGCGTTTGTTTGTGGCTGACCATAAGCTGAGTAAGCACCTGAGTTTGCATATAAGGAACCGATAACAATCGTTTCTCTTTCGTCGTAAAACGCATCATCTTGTACATTTGTTCCGCTACCTTCATTACCACATGCCGCAAGTAATGCAGCACCTGCTAATAACCCACCGACTAACTTTTTGAATTTCATATTCCCACTCCTCTTTTTTATTTAACACTTTTTCTAAAAACAAAAACAGCCCGAATGATTCACTCGGGCTGTTCTGTGTAAGCCCAACTTCATGTTAAAGTGGACTCTCCTAATTAGAAGAATCCTGGCTACACTAAAATAATAATGACTGATTTTTTAGAGGAGGAAAAACTTGTCTCCTGATTGAAAGATTTATTTGTCGAATTTGTCTTTAATGGTTTGGTGTATTGTTTTAGAAACATGTCTTTTCCTCCTTCTGTCTTTAGATTTCCATTATTATAGTAGTTTACGATTAAAAAAGCAACACTTTTCTCATGTATTTCAAATTATTCTTTAATGTTTATTTAAAAACACTATTACATTCCACTAGGTTTCACTTCATGAATATCTGTCGCTGCGCCATTATTTACCTCTATTATGCTAACTGTCTTAACTGGATCATGCTTCTCATCAAATGAGAAAGTCCCTGTAATTCCATTAAAATCACTCGTTTGTTCTAGCGCATGATTAATCTCTATAGAATCGACCGTTTCTGCATTTTCAATTGCTTGTTTTAAAAGATATACAGCATCATAAGCTAATCCCGTAAACATATCAGGTGTTTTACCTGTGACATTCTTATAATTTTCCACAAAATCTTTTATAACTGGTTCATCACTTTCAACAACAAAGTGAGATGTATAATAAATCTCATTCATGTTTTCTATTCCTGCTAATTCAAAAACTTTACTATTTCCAAACCCATCCGGTCCTAATATCGGTTGTTTAATTCCCATTTCCCGAGCTTGTTTAATCAATGGTCCGGCTTGTTCGTAATATCCAGGAACATACAATACATCAAAATCCATGTTTCGAATATTTGTTAATGTTGCACTAAAGTCGGTTTGATCTACTGTAAAGTTTTCTACAGCTACAATTTCACCATTAAAAGAATCTTTAAATGTTTCGGTTAACCCTAATGCATAATCACTCGAATTATCTGAAAATATAACAGCTTTAGACGCATTTAAATGACTATTCGCAAAAGTCGCTAGAGCTCCACCTTGGAATGAATTAGTAAAACTCATCCGGTAAGCATATGGATGTACACCGCCATTACTATCTTGTAATACCGTATCATCGGTAGCGGATGGTGATATAATGGGTACTTGATATTCATTAGCTGAAGGGATAGAGGCTTGTAGTGTTCCAGTAAGTGCGGGCCCAATAATTGCTAAAACATTTTCTTCAGTTGCTAAGGCCATTGTTGCTTGAGCTGCTTGTACTTCATCTGAAGCAATATCTCGTTCAACAATTTCAATTTCTTTGCCATTGATTCCACCTGCTTCATTAATTTCAGATACAGCCATATGAACGGCTTCATTCATCGAAATACCATATTCAGCAGCCGAACCGGTTAATTCAAACATTGAACCAATTCGAATAACATTTTCATCATTTATAGCAGCAGATTCCTTTTGACAACCTACTAATAAAAACAGAACCATTCCAATTATTAATGCAACTTTACTATTTTTAAACATATCCATTCCTCCATAATATATATTCTTATTTAATCAAAAAAAGAGGCGAACCTTGATAGGCTCACCTCTTAATTGTAACTAGTTAAGTAGGAAGAGCCATATCCTAAACAGAAATAGGACTCTTCCAAATCGAACATTGGAACAATCCTACTTAACTAATAAAAGCAATAAATTTTGTTTGTTATTTATATGGGAAGCAGACTGATTAATCTGCTTATTCATTTCTTTATAAGTTTTATACATGTCTGGTTCCTCCTCTTGAATGATTAAAATTAGATTAAAAGAATATTAAACTATTTAATCTGGAAATGCAAGAGAAATTCTTTGTTTTGAAAAAATATTATGATTATTTTACCGTTTATCGCGAATTCTATTGAAGTATTCTATATCTCAAGTATAATTAGAAGTTGTCTACAAAAATTAATATATCAATGATACAGATAATGAATGATAAAGAAATGAGGAACAAAAAAGAATGATTTCAGTTAATAATGTAAGTTTACAATTCTCAGGACGAAAATTATATGAAGATATCAATTTACAATTTAACCCAGGTAACTGTTACGGGGTTATCGGTGCGAATGGTGCCGGTAAATCTACTTTCTTAAAAATACTATCAGGTGAATTAGCACCAACTACTGGTGAAATTTTCACTGAACCTAACAAACGTATCGCTACTCTAAGTCAGGATCACTTCGGATTCGAAGAATTCCAAGTATTGGATACGGTCATTATGGGACATAAAGAATTATATGATGTCCGTAATGAAAAAGACTCAATCTACATGAAGTCAGAATTCACTGAAGAAGATGGTGTACGTGCAGGTGAATTAGAAGCACGTTTTGCTGAATTAAATGGTTGGGAAGCCGAATCAGAAGCTGCTCAACTCTTACGAGGTTTAGGCATTACTGAAGATTTACACCACAAAAACATGAGTGAACTACTAGAAAAAGATAAAGTTCGTGTTCTATTAGCTCAATCATTATTCGGTGAACCAGATGTTTTACTATTAGATGAGCCAACAAACGGTTTAGACGATTTAACAATTAACTGGTTAAGTGAATTTATTTTCAACTTCCCAAATACTGTTATCGTTGTATCCCATGACCGTTACTTCTTAAACACTGTATGTACGCATATTTGTGATGTTGACTTTGGTAAAATCCAATTATTTGTTGGGAACTATGACTTCTGGAAAGAATCATCAGAACTTGCATCTAAACTATTGGCTGACCAAAATGCTAAAAAAGAAGAAAAAGTAAAAGAACTACAAGACTTTATCGCGCGCTTCTCTGCGAACAAATCAAAATCTAAACAGGCTACTTCTCGTAAAAAAATGCTTGATAAGATTGATTTAGACGATATCCGTCCATCAAGTCGTAAGTATCCATTCGTTGGGTTCAGTCCAGAGCGTGAAATGGGTAACGACTTATTAATTGTTAAAAACTTATCTAAAACAATTGATGGGGAAAAAGTTCTAGATAACATTAGTTTTACTTTGAATCCGAATGATAAAGTTGCTTTCTTAAGCCGTAATGACTTTGCAACAACTACTTTATACAAAATCTTAATGGGTGAAATGGAACCTGACTCAGGATCTTTTAAATGGGGCGTTACAACAAGTCAAAGTTACCTCCCACGTGATTCAAACCACGAGTTTAACAATGGAGACTTATCAATATTAGATTGGTTAAGACAGTATACAATTAATGTAGAACAACAAGATAACACATTCTTACGTAGCTTTTTAGGTAGAATGTTATTCTCTGGTGAAGACGTAAACAAAAAAGTTAACGTCTTATCAGGTGGAGAAAAAGTTCGTTGTATGTTATCTAAAATGATGTTATCAAACGCAAACGTTGTATTATTAGACGATCCTACAAATCACTTAGACTTAGAATCAATTTCAAGTCTTAACGAAGGTTTAACTGCATTCAAAGGTTCAGTACTATTCACTTCTCATGACCGTGAGTTTATCAACACAATTGCAAACCGTATTATCCACGTTTCAGCGAATGGTGTTGTAGACCGTTTAGATACAACTTACGAAGAATATTTACAAGATAAAGATGTACAAGCACGTATTGACAACTTATATGAATAAAGCATAATTAAAAAAGCAGCAAAGCCTATTTTATAAGGCTTGCTGCTTTTTTGTATTGTGTCGTTCATTGAATTAAGTATCGAAGTCATTTTAAACTGATTTTATATAGCTACGAAAAATCTCTTTATTGACTACACTTCTAATTCTGGTAATTTACCGTAATAACGTTTGTACTGGAATTGTGCAATAACGGGTGTTAATACCGAAGTAATCACACAAACTAGTAAGACTTGCGAGATTGCCGCAGAACCATATTGACCGACAATTGCGGGGTATAGACCAATGATTACAGCTGGAGTTGATGTGGATACACCTGCTACGTTCCATAATCCAAGGGCTACAATTCCATCATTTTTAAGGATTTTATTATCTAGAATAAATACATAGTAGTTAAGTACATAGAACATAGCTAACAGAATTAAACCAGATCCACCTGCTTTAATTGCTTCTACTAAGTTCATACCTTGTCCAAGGTTCCAACCTAACAATGGTAAAATAGCTCCAATTCCTGGAGTAAATACAGCAGCAAAGTCCGGATCGATGTTTCCTAAGATCATTCCTGCAATTAATGGGATTAGAGTTGTAAAGACTGGTGTCCAGTCCATCCCACCACCTGCTGATCCTGCTACAATACTATATACAATAATTGGGAATAATGGAAGACTGAATAATCCAGTTAATCCATATGCCGCTGGGTCATCATCATTACCGTATACATCCACTGTTGACATATATACAGCAGGGTTAACACTTGAAACAGCAACTACAAATGCTAAAGCAGGAACTCCCAAAATTCCAGCTTGACCAAAGAATTTAATATATAATAGCGATAATGTTACGGATACAATTCCTTTAACAACTAAGATAACTCCGTGACGTTTTAAAATACGAACTAAACGTTTAAAGTTTAAGCTTGTTCCAGAGTAAAACGTAAGTGCCGCTACAATAAAACCAACACCTTCACCTGAAAAAAGCGATTGAACCATTCCACCAGTCATCATTAAATTCGGTGCGATTGTATAAATGATCATACTAATAATCATTGGCACTAAAAATAAGCCCGCTGGCAACTTTTGTAACTTCTTAACCATATTTCCATTTCTCCTCTTAAAAATATAATGTATCTAGCTTACCATAATAAAAAACTTAGTCAAAAGGCTATTTACCAATGATAACGTTATCTTCCTCATCTTTTTCACTTAAGTTAACAATGACTCTTTCTGCTTTAGATGTGGGTACATTTTTACCAACAATATCTGCTCTTATCGGTAATTCACGGTGCCCTCGATCAATTAATGCAACTAGAGAAATACGACTTGGACGACCAACATCCATTACTGCATCCATTGCAGCCCTAATTGTTCGACCAGTATATAATACATCATCCACTAAAAACACATGTTTATTCACGAAATCAATTCCTAATTCTGAAATTGGCTGTGTCTCTGATTCGATTACATTACGTTCGTCTAAATCATCTCGGTAGGCACTAATATCTAGAGCTAAAAATGGAACCGTTACTCCTTCTAACTCTTTTAAACGGTCTGTTATTCGTTGTCCTAAATATTCTCCCCTAGTCTTAATTCCAACAATAACAATATCTTCTGTCCCTTTATTTCGTTCAATAATTTCATAAGTCATTCGTGTCAATGCTCTTTTAATCGCATCACTATCTAATACTATATTACTCATCGTATCTGTCCTTTCATTTTATTAATTAAATTATACCATTTTATCAGCAGTAAGTTCCCTCAAATTCATTTATCATTCATTAGATATTAAAAATGGTGTCAATGAACCATAATTGATTCATTAACACCAATATTATAGAAGTTTTTAAATTAGTTTGATGTTTGTACTTGGCTAAAAGCTAAGTAACGTTTACTTCTTAAGTTTTTGATGCTCATCATCGCTGTAAAGCTTAAGACATATAAACTAGCGATAAATAACATTACTTGCGTAACACCTGCATTATCTAAGATAAATCCAATAATAACGGATGAGAATCCTCCAATTGCTCGTCCCACATTTAGAATCGTGTTATTTGCAATCGTACGAATGCGGTGTGGGTATAAGCGACTAACAATTGCTCCATAACCTGCAAACATTCCGTTTACAAAGAATCCCATAATTGCTCCACCGATTAGTAAACTAACCATTGAGTTTACATAAGTGAATAAGTAGACCGACAACATTGAACAGATCAAGAAAATACCGTAAGCAAATCTTGGACCAAATTTATCTAAAATATTTCCAAAAGTTAACATCCCGATACACATACCAATAATAGTCGTTACCATCCAAATGTTTGAGTTCGCTTGAATGCCTAATGAATTTTGCATCATTGTTGGTAACCAGTTCATTAATCCAAAGTAACCAGCGATTTGCACTGTAGTCATCACCATCAATGCTACTGACTGATGTGCTAATTCTTTAGTCGCAAACAATTCTCTAATTTTAGGTTTGTCTTGATTTAAGTCTTTTGCACTTGCTCCTCTATCTGTAATCTCTTCAGGATCAATGGCAAAATGCATCCAGATAACTAATACAAGTGGGAATAGTCCGAATAAGAACAAGCCTTTCCACCCAAACATTGGCGCGATGATACTTGCTAGTACTGCTGATGTAATCGAACCAATTTGGCCTACAATACCGTTAAGGGAGCTTATTCGTCCCATTTTTTCTGTTGGTACGATTCCAGCCATAATTGAAATTGCTACACCATATTCTCCACCAACACCAATACCTGCAATAAAACGCATTAAGTACAAGTAAGTAATATTTTCAGTAAAGAAAATTAACCCTGTAGCAACTGAGAAGATTATAATGGTTACTTTTAAAACATTAAATTTACTGTAACGATCCGCTAATACTCCAAAAATTAATCCACCAAGTAGCATTCCTAAATTCGTAATGGTTGAAATCCAACCGCCTTCAACTCCGCTTAATCCTAAGTGTGCGATGATCGAACCGAGTGTGAAAGATAGGAACATAACATTTAAATCGTCTAACCCTGATGCAAATATTGAAGCGAAAAGTGCTTTTTTATCATTCTTTAACATAGTATTCATTTATATAATCCCCTTAATGTGTGCTCTCGTCACACTTTATTAAATTTAACTTTAATGATTTTCTGACCATTTCTTTGGATCTTGATACCATTGGCTGAGTGTTTCTTTATGATCACTTAATGCTGGATTTTCTGTTGCTACATCAACTAATGTTTGATAATTGGTTAAAGTGATGAGTGGATAATGTAATGAACCAAAATTCTCTTCACTTTGTTTTAGTAGATAATTAAAAATGGCTAAACAACCGATTACTTCACCTCCTGCTTCTTCTACAGCATTCGCTGCTTGAATTACTGAAGAACCTGTACTAATTAAATCTTCAACCATAACTACCTTCGCTCCAGGTTTGAACTCTCCTTCAATAGCATTTTGTTTACCATGCCCTTTTGCGCTCGAACGAATATAAATCATTGGTAATCCTAAAATATGAGCAATAATGGCAGCATGTGGAATACCGGCCGTCGCCGTTCCAGCAATCACTTCTGCATCTTTAAACTGGTCTTCAATTGTTTCAACCAATGCTTGTTCAATCTTTAATCGTGAAGCTGGGTGACTCATGATTAAGCGATTATCCGTATATATCGGAGCTTTTAAGCCACTAGCCCACGTGTATGGTTTTTTAGGATTTAAGGTAACTGCTTTTATCTTTAACAATTCGCGTGCAATTTCGTTTGCTTTACTCAAGTTTATCTAACCTCCCCTAATGCTTTTTGCCATTCTCTTAAAATCATTTCATACTGTTGTACAGGGTAACTGGCTTGCGTAATTGGTCGACCGACAACAATATAATCACTACCTAGCTCAGCCGCCCGAGACGGTGTCGTTACACGAACTTGATCATCTGAACCTTCTTTATGATTTGCTAGCCTTATACCCGGAGTTATGGTTAAGAAACTTGGCTGAGTGTTCTCATGTATCACTTTTGCTTCTAAAGGAGAGCAAACAACTCCGTCCAATCCACTTTGTTGTGTTAGTTTAGCTAGGTGGATAATGTTCTCTTCTTGCGTGACGCTCAACTGTAATTCTGTTTCATTTTCTAATGGATCTCTTGATGTTAATTGGGTTACCCCAATTAATAACGGTTTGTTTTCTTGATTAATAGACCCTTTTTTTAATCCTGAAAGAGCTGCCTCCATCATTTCTACTCCACCACTTGCGTGAACATTAACCATCGAAACACCTAATTTAGCAAGTTGTACCATCGAACGTTCAACAGTATTTGGAATATCATATAATTTCAGATCTAAAAATACACTGTGTCCTCTTTGTACGATTTCTTGCACAAATGTTGGTCCGGCACTATAAAACAATTCCATACCAACTTTAATATTTAAATTTTTATCTAAAAACTGATCTAAAAAAATAAGTGCTTCTTCTTTTGAATTAAAGTCTAAAGCAATAATCGGTTTCTTCTTATCCATTCTTGTCCTCCACTTTCAATTATAAAAATTAAAAAGACTTACAAGCATGTGCCTGTAAGTCGCAAAGAATGTATACGAATGCTGCATAAAAATGCCCACAAAATCCCCTTTTGTAGTTAGCTCGTCTGATATAACATTCTTCCATGCATCACAGTACACGGTTAAAGAAATTTAAACTAGAAGAATTATATCCATACTCGTGTTAATTGTCAAACACTATTCATTCTTT
>CAZTXI010000038.1:0-10433 GCA_964617265.1 uncultured Carnobacteriaceae bacterium
ACAAACGCTAGAACGTCTTGCGTGTGCGTAATTTATTTATACAAACGCTAGAACGCCTTGCGTGTGCGTAATTTATTTATACAAACGCTAGAACGTCTTGCGTGTGTGTAATTTATTTATACAAACGCTAGAACGCCTTGCGTGTGTGTAATTTATTTATACAAACGCTAGAATGCCTTGCGTGTGCGTAATTTATTTATACAAACGCTAGAATGCCTTGCGTGTGTGTAATTTATTTATACAAACGCTAGAACGGCTTGCGTGTGCGTAAACTTGATATCTCTTAATTATTTTTGTTAACAACACTTCCATTATATTGATTTCTTACATTAAAATCAATGAACCAGTCATTTTACTCTTATCCAGAAGCCCCATTGATTGCAATAAACGAGAAAATAAATAAACGGAGTGAAAGATTAACCATTTTATGTATCAGTCAATTGTTGATTTATAAAGGTTTAAACCGAAAAACTGAATATAATGCAAAAACCAGATCTCTAGTTGCCTAAAAATCTGGGTCTTTTACTGATTTAGTTAAATTGTTTACCTGCTTCTAACTGAGTACCTGCTAAGAAGTTGGATACTGGCATGCGTTTTTTTCCTGAAGGCTGAACTTCGATTAGTGAAAGAACTGTTCCTTCTCCACATGCAACTTGCAAGTGTTTGTTATCCGCTGCAATAATTGTTCCCGGCGCAAGTTTTGTTTCTTCATCTAATACTTTTGTATCCCAAATTTTAAAACGTTCTTCATTTAATAAGGTATAAGCTCCTGGTGCTGGTCGTAATGCTCGAACATGATTAAATATTTCAAGCGCTGTTTTTTCCCAATTAATCTTTTCTTGCTCTTTAGAAATCATTGGTGAAAAAGATACTTCATCTGCATTTTGTTTAATCGATGCATTTTCGCCCGCAAAAATAGCTGGTAAAGTATCCATTAATAAATCTCGTCCTATTAAACTCAATTTCTCAAATAATGTACCGGTATCATCTTCATCTGCTATGTCAATTTCACGCTGTGAAATGATATCCCCTGCATCCATCTCTTTTTCCATATACATAATCGTCACACCCGTTTTCTTTTCACCCGTTAACACAGCATAATGAATCGGTGCCGCTCCTCTAAACTTAGGCAATAAAGATGCATGAACATTAATCGCTCGATGCGTTGGTGCATTCAATAATTTTGTCGGAACATACTGCCCATATGCTGCAGTGATAATCAAGTCCGGTTCTAAAGCCAATATTGCGGCCATTTCTTCTGATCCCGATAGCTTCTCAGGCTGGTAAACGGGAATCGCATGTTCCGTAGCTAATTGTTTCACCGGTGGTGGTGTTATAATTTGTTTTCTTCCTACTTTACGGTCTGGTTGTGAAACGACCGCTATAACTTCTAATGATTGATTGTCAATTAATGCTTGTAAAATTGGGACAGAAAAAGCAGGTGTCCCCATAAATATTACTTTTTTCATCTTGTCATACTCCCTCTACTACAAGAACTGACTCGGTTGTGGGTCAATTCTTATCAATAAACCTTTTGTTTGTTCTTTTTGTGTGCTCATTAATAATTCATGTAAGCCTTCATTTAAACGAGCTTCATTTTTATATTTTATAATAAATTGAAAATGAAATTTATTATGGGTTCTCGCCACAAACCGTGGTGTTGGTCCTAATATGATTGCATCATCACTTAAATAATTTCTCATAAAATCTGCAACTTGATGCATTGTCTTAGCTGCCGTCATTTCATTTTCATGACTAACTTGAATACTAGTTAAATAATAATAAGGACTATAATCACTTAGATGACGGTATTTCATTTCATGATAGTAAAAGTTTTCATAGTCATGATCTTTGGCGAATTGAATGGCATAATGTTCGGGGTTAAATGTTTGGATGACGACATCCCCACTTAACTCTCCACGACCTGCACGCCCACTAACTTGAGTTAGAAGCTGAAATGTCTTCTCAGCTGAACGGAAGTCCGGTAAGCCTAATGCCGTATCCGCATTTAATACGCCTACAAATGTTACGTTAGCAAAGTCTAAACCCTTAGCAATCATTTGTGTACCCAATAAGATATCCGCTTCTTTATTTCCAAATGCTTCTAATATTTTCTCATGGGAACCTTTTCGACGCGTTGTATCAACATCCATGCGTAAAATTTTAGCTTCTGGTAATAGTTCTTCAAGCTCTTCTTGTACTTTTTGTGTACCTGTTCCAAAATAGCGAATTCGATTGCTATGGCAACTATTACAAGTGTTTGGTATACCTTCTTCATGTCCACAATAATGGCATTTCATGGTATGAGAATCCATGTGTAAGGTTTGTGAAATGTCACAGTTTGGACAATTCAATACAAAACCACAATCTCGGCACATGACAAATGAAGAATAGCCTCGACGATTTAACATTAATACAGATTGTTCACCTTTGTCTAAGCGCTCTTGTAAAGCTTCTTTTAATGGCGTAGAAAATAAGGTCGTATTTCCAGCCCGCATTTCATCACGCATATCAATAATATTTACTTCTGGTAAAGGTCGCTTATTCACTCGATTGTTTAGTTCAATTAAAGTATAGACATCTTTTGATGCACGAGCTCTCGATTCCAGCGAAGGTGTAGCACTACCTAATACTACCGGGCAATTATGATGTTCTGCACGCCAAATTGCCACATCTCGAGCATGATAACGTGGTGTATCTGATTGTTTATAAGTTGTTTCATGCTCTTCATCAATCACGATTAAACCTAGTTTTTTGATTGGTGCAAAAACACTTGAACGGGCACCAACAACTACTCTTGCTTCACCTGATTCAATTTTACGCCATTCATCGTACTTCTCTCCATTGGATAATCCACTATGCATAACAGCAACCATTTCACCGAAACGGCCTTTAAAACGATGCACCATCTGAGGGGTTAAAGCAATTTCTGGAACTAATACTAATGCTCCCTCGCCTTTTTCTAGTACTTTTTCAATAGACTGTAAGTATATTTCTGTTTTTCCGCTACCAGTAATTCCTTGAACGAGGAAAACTTGACTACTATTTGCTTGAACGGCACCATTAATTTGATCAAAAGCTTCTTGCTGTTCGTCATTTAATACTAGATTTTCAGTTGGTTTAATTTCCGAATCTCGATAAGGGTCACGATATACTTCGATTTCTTCAATCTGACACCACCCTTTTTCTACTCCGCGATTTACAACGGATGTTGAAATTTGATGCTCTTTTGATAAAATACTCGTTTCAACTGTTGCATCATCTGGTAAATTCATTAGTAGTTGAATAAAATCAATTTGGCGATGTGCATTAGCTTGAATGGACTCTAACTCATTAGCTAAATCCTCAACGGACATCATTCTTTTGACTACTCGAATTATTTTTGTCGTAACTTTATCATCTACTATATAATTAACTTCTACTTTATTTTCCTTTTTTAAAGTCAACATTTTATCGGTTAAATCGCGACTTTCTACTTCTTCCCAATCCAACCGATCTTTTCCTTTAAATAGGTCAAACAATTCATCATCGGATAGTTCACCAGTTACTTTTACAACTTTCTGATAAGTTGCTCGTAACACAGCAGGTAACATGGTTTGATAACAGCTAATGCGAAAACTATAAGTTGTATTCGCCATCCATTCACCTAAATCTATCAGTTCTTGATTTAATACCGGTTCCAAATCCATAATATTTGAAATTTCTTTTAATTCACCATCAAAAATTTGGTTATCTTTAATAGCTGTAATAAAACCCTGAACCCGACGATTGCCTTTACCAAAAGGAACAATGACGCGCATACCGACAGCGATATCTTGTTTAAACTTGTTCGGTATTTTAAATTCATATGGACTGTTCGTTTGAAGCGTTGGAACGTCCACAATTACTTCGGCAATTCGATGCACGATATTCTTCCTTCCCTCTATCTATTTTTCCGTCAATTTTTCAATTAGTTTTTGAACTAATATCGTAGCCACTTCTGATTTTGCAGTAAGTGGCACGTCAATTCGTTCACCTTCTGCTGTGAAAATAATGACTTGATTTTCGTCTGCATTAAAACCACGATCACTATGGCCAACTTCATTGGCAACGATCATATTCAGATTTTTTTCTTTTAATTTCTTTTGCGCATACTCTTCTAAATGATCTGTTTCTGCAGCAAAACCAACTAAAAATTGATTCGTTTTCTTGCGCCCCATTGTTTTTAATATATCTGGGTTTTCTGTTAATTCAATGGTTACAGTATCTGCTGTACCTTCTTTTTTCATTTTAGAATCTGCTGCATTTTTAACTCGATAGTCTGAAACTGCTGCTGCCATCACTAAGACATCCGCTTCCTCAAAACGCTGATCAATTTCAGCATACATTTCTTGAGCAGAATTAACTCGTATGGTTTCAATACCACTTGGTGTTGGTAAGTTACTTGCCGTAACTAAAATAACTTCTGCACCATTTTGATAAGCTGCCTCCGCAACTGCATGCCCCATCTTACCAGATGAATCATTCGTAATATAGCGAACTGGATCAATCCGTTCAACTGTTCCACCCGCACTAACTATCACTTTACGATTACGTAATGGTAAGTCATCTGACTTTCTTAATATAAAGGCATTCAATTCTTCTAAAATCCGCTCATTTTCTGGATAACGACCGCGACCTTCATAACCTTCAGCTAGAAAACCAACATCTGGTTCAACAAATTGAACTTGTCTCTCTTTTAATGTTTCAATATTGTTTTGAGTAGCAGGATTTTCATACATATCCGTATTCATTGCTGGCACTACAAAAATTGGCGTCTTTGTAGCCAATAGAGCTGAAGTAACAAAGTTATCTGCTAATCCATGTGCCATTTTTGCAATAGTATTTGCAGTAGCTGGAGCCACTACAGAAACATCCGCCCAATCCGAAATATTAACGTGTGATACAATCTCTGGGTTCTTCTCATCAAATGTATCGATATGCACCTCATTCGTGCTTAGTATTTGAAAAGTTAAAGGTGAAACAAATTTAGCAGCGGACTCTGTCATCGCTACACGAACATTTGCCCCATTTTTAATAAAGCTACGCATTAAATCAACGACTTTATAAACGGCAATTCCCCCCGTCACATAAAGTGCAATATTCTTATCTTTTAACATTCTCTACACCTGCCCTTTAATTATCTTTCGTGTCTTATCTATTCTAACAAAAACGAGTAGTGAATGCTGAAGATTTCTCCTAGTGTCATAGATAGATTCTTTAAACGTGGAGTTGAAATCAATTGCCGGACTAAACTTGTTTTGGTGATTATTAATCATCGATACACTAGTGAAATAGAAAACAGACAGCTTCTGGATAGAAACTGTCTGCTTAATAATGACAATATAATTTTATAAAACTGTTCTGTCTACACTATCTGGATCTAATACTAAGTCACCTGATACAATTTCTTCAAGTGCTTTACCTACGTTAGAAATTGATTTGTATTCATCAAGTAAGGGACGATTTGGTTTTCCGTCTCGTTCTTCAAAGTCATGTGCTCGTTTAGAAGCAATTGTTACAAGTGAGTATTTTGAATCAATTTTTTCTAATAGACGGTCAATTGATGGATAAATTAACACTTACATCATCTCCTGTATAATTTTAGTGAATCGTTCAATATTTCTTTCAACTTTTAAATGTTCGCTCTCAATAATGCTACGAATTTTACGGGCTGCAGCGTCTACAGAATCATTTTCTACTACATAATCATAGTATTTAATAAGTTGTAGCTCTTCTCTGGCTTTGTCCATACGTTGATTGATAACTTCTGGTGAATCTGTACCACGGTTTTCAATACGGGATTTTAATTCATCTAAATCAGGTGGTGATAAGAAAATAAAAATTCCCTCTGGCATACGTTTTTTTACTTCTAAAGCACCTTGTACTTCAATCTCTAAAAATACATCTATACCCTTAGCCATTGTTTCTTTAACATAATCGATAGGCGTTCCATAATAATTACCTACGTAACTAGCATGTTCTAGAAGCTTACCTTCTTTAATATATTGCTCAAACTGCTCTTTTGTTCTAAAAAAGTAGTCTTCACCTTCTACTTCACCTTCACGTTTTTCACGTGTCGTCATTGAAATAGAAAAGTCAAAGGCATTGTTATAATGCTCAAAAAGGTGTTTTCGCACTGTTCCTTTTCCGACCCCTGATGGACCAGATAGAACAATCAATAATCCTTGCTCCTCCATTAACATTTCCCTTCTACTGCTTAAAAATAAAATAGTAATAAATCAATATGTAAAATCATCTTTCCTAATATCATAACATATTTAATAAGAAAATGTACAGTACTCAATAAAACTTCTAAAGATAAAGTGTTTACACCTGATTAAAAAAGCAAAGTGACACAAAAGCATCTGCTTTTATATCACTTTACTATATTTATTACTCGATTAACCCATGTCTTTAACTTTAATTAGACGGGTAATTTCAGCACGTTCGTTTTCTTCTAATTTCATTTCAATGAAATAGATGGTTTCTTCTAAATCTGGAATCGTTTTGTATTCCAGTGCGTTAACTCGACGACGTGTTTTTTCAATTTCGTCTGCCATTAGCTGACATCTTTTTTCGGTTTCAGCTAGTTGCAACATTCTAGGCATTACACCTAACATTTGCTCGATAGCAGAGTCTAATTCACCATTGGAGTTTAAATACCCATAGTGGATTTCACTAACATCTTCTGGTGTATCTTCATAGTTAAAATTCATCTGAGGTACACGGATATTCATAATATTTTCTTGGTCAATGTTTAAAGAAACTTCATTCGAAGGAGTCGTCATGACTTCTCCTAAGAAATTATCATGTAATAATGCACTCGCTAAAGAATATGATTTCATTCCTGACTCAATTTTTTCTTCAACTTCATTTCTCAATTCGTTATTTTCACGAATTAATGTAATGAATTGGCGCATTAATTCATCTTGTTTATCTTTTAATAACTTGTGACCACGAGATGCTAGCTGTAGGCGTTCTTTTAATCGAGTTAATTCCATTTTTGTTGGATTAACATTCAATCTTGCCATCGTATTATCCTCCCTTAGGTAGATACTTGTCTAGCATTTCATCACGAATACGTGTGAGATCTTCTCTCGGTAAAATATTGATTAAGTCCCAACCTAATTCTAAGGTATCCTCTATTGTTCGGTTTGTGTAGTTCCCCTGATCTACGTATTCTGCTTCAAAGCGATTCGTAAAGTCTACATACTTCTTATCGTTTTCTGTTAAAGCAGCTTCACCTAAAATAACAGATAATTCTTTGGCTTCTTTACCTTCTGCATAGGCAGCGAACATCTGGTTCATTGTTGGTGCGTGATCTTCACGAGTCTTCCCATCACCGATTCCGTTATCTTTCAAACGGGATAACGACGGTAATACATCAATCGGTGGTTCAATACCTTGATTGTATAATTCACGTGATAAGATGATTTGTCCCTCAGTAATATAACCTGTTAAGTCAGGAATTGGATGCGTAATATCATCTTCCGGCATGGTTAACATCGGAATCTGAGTAACTGATCCTTCGATTCCCTCTAATCGACCAGCTCTTTCATATAATCCAGCTAAGTCTGTATAAAGGTATCCAGGATATCCACCACGGCCTGGCACTTCTCGACGTGCAGCTGATACTTCACGTAACGCATTCGCATAGTTCGTCATGTCCGTCATAATAACTAATACGTGCATGTTTTTCTCAAATGCTAAATACTCTGCTGCAGTTAAAGCCATTTTCGGTGTAGCGATTCGTTCAATCGCCGGATCATCCGCTAAGTTAATAAATACAACTGAACGGTCAATCGCTCCCGTTTTTCTGAAATCATCTAAGAAAAACTCAGCTTCGTCATGAGTGATTCCAATTGCTGCAAACACAACTGCAAATTTTTCATCTGAATTTTTAACAGATGCTTGGCGCGCAATTTGAAGAGCCAATTCGTTATGTGGTAGACCTGATCCTGAGAATACAGGTAACTTTTGTCCACGAACTAATGTATTTAAATGGTCGATTGTTGAAATACCTGTTTGAATAAATTCATCTGGATACTCACGAGCAATCGGGTTAATGGATTCGCCGTTAATATCGATTGATTTTTCCGGTATTAATTCCGGTCCACCATCATATACACGTCCCATACCATCAAATGTACGGCCAACCATATCTTCTGAAACATTTAGCGTTAATGGACGGCCAGTGAAGCGAACTTTAGTATCACGAAGGTTAATACTCGAAGTTCCTTCAAAAATCTGAACAGTCGCTGTGTTGCCTTCAATTTCTAGTACTTGCCCCAAACGGTGTTCACCGTTTTGTAATTCAATCTCAACTAGTTCATCATATTTTGCTCCTTCTACACCAGTAACAGTCATCAAAGGATCAACAACTGATGTAACCGAGCGATATTCTTTTAATACCATTAGTTCACACCACCTTTTTGTACAACTTCGCGAATATCTGTCTGGATATCCGAGCGAATTTGTTTGATTTTTTCTAATTCTTCTTCAGGAATAAACTTCATACGACTAATTCTTTCACGTATTGGTCCTGTTCCTTCAATAATTTCATTATAATAAGATCCTAATTCTAATGCACGGTTACCTTGTTTATCAAACTCCATAATAGCCGCTAGCATTTCATATTGTTTTTCAAATGAAGTATACGTATCGACATCGTCATACGCATTTTGCTGTAAGAAATCAATACGGATCATACGTGCAACGGATAATTTCAATCGGTCAGCATCGGATAAAGATTCCACACCAACTAATTGAACGATCTCTTCTAATTCATTTTCATCTTGTAATAAGAATTTTGCACGGTTAACCATTGCGTTCCAGTCAATTTCTAACTGGTCACCAATTGTTTCATTCACCGTTGTTGAATATTGTGAATACGAATCTAACCAGTTTACTGCTGGGAAGTGACGTCTTCTTGAAAGCGAACTATCTAAGCCCCAGAATACTTTTACAACTCTTAGTGTATTTTGAGTAACCGGCTCTGATGTATCTCCACCTGGGGGCGAAACAGCACCAATAGCTGTGATGCTTCCTTCTCTCTCATCACTACCTAATGCTACAACACGACCTGCACGTTCATAATACTCAGCTAAACGACTTCCTAAATAAGCTGGGTACCCTTCATCACCAGGCATTTCTTCTAAACGACCTGAGATTTCACGTAAAGCTTCTGCCCAACGAGAAGTTGAGTCAGCCATAACGGCTACTGAATACCCCATATCTCTAAAGTATTCTGCAATTGTGATTCCTGTATAAACGGATGCTTCACGAGCCGCAACTGGCATGTTTGACGTGTTCGCAATTAAGATTGTTCGTTCCATAATTGAACTACCTGTTTTTGGATCAATTAATTCAGGGAACTCATTAATAACTTCCGTCATCTCGTTTCCACGTTCACCACAACCAATATAGACTACGATGTCTACATCAGACCATTTAGCAATTTGTTGCTGAACAACTGTTTTACCCGCTCCAAAAGGACCAGGAATTGCAGCTGTACCACCTTTTGCTACTGGGAATAGTGAATCGATAACACGTTGTCCTGTAATTAATGGTGTAGATGGATTCATTTTATGTGCATAAGGACGACCTCTTCGTACAGGCCATTTTTGCATCAAACTAAATGATTGTTCACCTGATTCTGTTTCTAAAATATATACGGTATCTTCTAAATGATACGTTCCATTTTCAATCTGTTTAACGGTTCCACTTACACCGTGAGGAACCATGATGCGGTGTTCGATAATAGACGTTTCTTGAACGATACCAACAATATCACCTGTAGAAACTTCGTCACCAACTTCTACACGCTTCTCAAATTCCCATGTCGCTTCACGATCTAAAGGATCCACTTCAACACCACGTGCAATAAAGTGGCTATCTGTTTTTTCAACAAACGTTTCTAATGGACGTTGAATTCCATCAAACATTTTAGCCATGATACCTGGTCCTAATTCTACAGATAACGGCTCCCCTGTAACTTCTACAATTTCACCAGGTCCAATCATCGATGTTTCTTCATAAACTTGAATGGAAGCAACATCTCCACGCATTTCAATTACCTCACCGAGAAGGCCTAATTCACCTACACGGCATATATCTTGTATACTCGCATCCTCCATGCCACTCGCTGTAACTAGAGGACCAGATACACTTACTATTGTTCCGTTTTTCAAATTTTTAACCTCCTATAAGATATCTTGACCCACTGCTTTTTCGACATTATCTTGCACACGTTGCTTACCAATCCCACGTGTACCGGTATGATCAGGGATCAAAATGATGGCAGGTAGAATTTCATCATCATATCGATGAATGGTTTCTAAGATATTTTCTGCAACACTTTCTGTAACATAAATCACGCCATAATCATCTTGTGCTAACTCATCAATTTTACG
>CAZTXI010000039.1:0-10081 GCA_964617265.1 uncultured Carnobacteriaceae bacterium
CGTAAACTCGTTGCATCATTTTGTTGTCTGAATCGCCACGCCAGTATGCTCCAGCTAGGTTGATTAGTTTGAACACTTGTAGTTTACCAGTTGATTCAACATGGATTCCACGACATAAGTCAGTGAATTCGCCTTGTGAGTAGATTGAAATAATATCATCTTCTGGTAAGTCGTTGATTAACTCAACTTTATATGGATCGTCTTCGAAAATTTCTAACGCTTCTGCGCGTGAAACTTCGCGGCGTTCAAATGGATAGTTTGCTTTCACAATTTCCATCATTTCTTTTTCAACAGCTGGTAACTCTTCTTCTGTTAGTTGAACGTCCATATCTGTGTCATAGTAAAATCCATTTTCAATTGTTGGTCCGACTCCAAAATGAACTTCTGGGTGTAGACGCTTGATTGCTTGCGCCATAATGTGCGCTGCTGAGTGACGCAGAATTTCTAATGCTTCTGCATCGTCTTTTGTAATAATTTCAATGTTTCCGTCTTCTTTAAGTGGACGCGTGTAATCGACAAGCTCTCCATTGTAACGTGCGGCAATTCCCGCTTTTTGTAAACTTTTACCGATTGATCCTGCAACATCTTTCGCAGTTGCATCAACCGGAAACTCTTTTACCGAGCCATCTGGTAATGATACTTTAATTTCTGCCATATTCTTATCTCCTTTTTCTATTCATTCATAAAATGCAAAAATCCCATTAGGTTTAACTGAAATTTTCGTTCAATCAAATCTAATGGGACGTTTATGTCTACGTGGTTCCACCCAACTTTAATGAAATAGGCACACTGCTCCCTATTCATTCTCGTTTACTTTGGTAACGCTAAGCAGGCGGTTGATTTATGTCATCAACTCTCGAAAGTGGTCAGTGAAGTTTTATTTTAGAAAACTCTCATCTTGTGTTTTCTTTTCTGTAAAATAAGTCGGCTTCAAAGGTGTCTTTCTCAATGAGTTTTATGTATTACTGATAGTAATAAGATACCATTTTATAAAATTTCATGCAACCAGATTTTACTGAAATGAAAATATTTTAACTTTTTTCGCGAATTTTAGATTTTTTCGCAAATTATATATATAGGGGGGGTTTGTAGATGATGAAAAGAATTGATACAGATATGCAGAAAAATGATTTGTTATTTCCGACTCGTAGAGAAGTTTTAAATGAATTACATAAGCGAGATGGATTGGATTCCAAATTAATTAGTGAGTTTAATCGACTGGAGGCTGGGTATGATGGTGAGGAGCTTGTTTTTGATTATTTAAATCAGTTTGGTCAAAGCGACTGGGTTGTTTGCAGGAATTTGTGGTTAGATTATTATGGTGAATTTGAAATCGACTTATTATTAATAACGGATAGTCGCATTTATACGTTTGAAATTAAACATTTTTCTGGTGTCTATGAATTCAAGAATAATCAGTGTTTACGTAATGGACAAAAAATCGGCCACAACGCGATTAGTCAGGCTCAAAAATCGTTTATCAATATTCAAAATTTATTTGAACGAAATGGATTTCAGCAATCGATTCATGGAACAGTCATTTTTACGGGCAAGCATTTTGATGTGAAAGTACAGGATGAAATAGCTGATTTGACTATTCTTACGATTAATCAGTTACGTGACTATATATGGAAAATTTCAAATAGAGAGAAGCGTGGAGTGCCGACAAATATGGATGTGGATTATATTCTCAGTCTACTCAATCAATATGCGGTCTCTAATCCATTCCCGCCTAGAGTGATCACACCTGAAATGGATACTCGAATGAAGAAAGGAATACTTTGCAGTCACTGCCGTAAGCAGATAACTTATTCTGAGAAATATTACTTTGATTGTAGCTGTGGTATGTCTGAACCACGTGAAAATGCTATTGTTCGCACAATCTGTGAATACGGGATGATCCATTTTGATAAAGAATTAACCACCGTACCATTAGTCGATTTTTTTAATGGCGAATTACATATTAAAACGATTCGTTATTATCTAAAAAAGTATTTTGGAAGAAGCGGAACCGGTAGATGTACTCAATATACGAATATCCGCCAATCGTTTTGGTCAAACTACCATAAATTCGGTTTTAAGAAATCTAGATATTATAAATGTTAGGCTTTACGACCCATTACCTTAAAAAATGTGCCTCTTAATCAGAGTTAGCGGCAGATTTTTGCGACCAATTACCTTTTAAAGCTGCTGAATAGGTAATTGTTTGGAAAAATGTGCCCTTTAATCAAAGTTAATGGCAGATTTTTACGACCAATTACCTTATAAGCGATTTTCCCTTGAAACAAGCCCATCAACAGGACAGATTCGCCAGCGCGAATCTCTCAAACCCATTGAAATCAAAGCAGATTCTGCCTTAAATGGGTTTATAACAGGCTGGTGCGCCAGCCTGTACCGACTAAAAGTCTTGCCTCTTTGTATAAGGCGCTGAATAGTAGTCTGCGCTAGATTTTTAATAGTGAAAAGCAGCGACTGCTGTCGCTGCTCTCTAAAAGATATAAAATTTCTGCACAATAAAGCCTATAAAAAATAAGGTGCTATCTACCAGCATTTTTGTTAACGTTTCGTTCCACATAAATTGGCGTACGAGCACGGTTACGAAAAATGCGGAGCCTAGCATATCAAATACCGCCAACAGAATGTATTTGAAAAATGGAAAATTTCGCCGATCCTCATCTTTGAATACCAGTTTCGCGTTGATATTATAATTCACGATAACGGATACTACTCGGGCGATTGCTGTTGAAATTAGGATATAGTGTTCAGGCGTTACGTCTCGCAAAAGGAAGACGAGTAGCGCAAACAGACCTAAGTCAACAACGGTCGAGCCTAATGAGGACATTGAGAATTTTATAAATTCAATTAATTTAGTCTTCATTTCGACGGTTTATACCAGAAACTGAAATTTCATCACTTAAAAATTTCACACGTTCCATAATTCGCTTGGCTTTCAGAGGGTTGGCTTCACCCTTATTATTGAAGGTGATATGTTCTTCAAACTCATTCATTGTCAGGTTTGAGCTGAATAAGGTTGGCAACTCGTTTTGCATGCGCGATTGTAAAATAACACCTAGTACATCGTCTCGCATCCAATCGGTTGAGTACTCGGCACCGATATCATCCAACATTAAAATTGGTGTTGATTTATAGGCTTCCAATTTTTCACCGGTTGTCTGATTTCCAACGGAACTACGCATTTCAGTCGCAAAAGTTGGATAATGCACAATCGTAGACGGGTAGCCATACATCGACAGCTCATGGGCAATGGCACCTAATAAATAGGTTTTACCAACACCAAAGGCTCCATATAAATACAGTCCTTTATGGAAACGATCCGGATTTTGAATGTAATCTTCTACAAATTTTAATGAGCGTTCAAACGCGCGCTCACGCGGCTTTGTCACGTCAAACCCTTCAAATGTTGCTTCCTTAATATCTTTTGGCATGTAGACCGAACGAATACGGCTCTTCAACTCTTCATTCGCGCGCTCTGCTAAGTGCTCAGGCGTTGCTTCGTATGAAACTTCAATTCGTTTGTTATTCACAATTAATCGTGGGATATATCCCGGCATTAATTGGCCTTCGCCTTTGCGGGCTTTTTCTTTTTCTAACACAAATTCATATAAACTAGCTGCACTTCTTTCAACAGCTTCCGTCGTTAATACGTCTTGATTATTCGTGATAAATTGAAAAACTTCTTGGTCTTTTAACACATCACTAATAATCTGATCGTACTGATTACGGACTTCAACAGAATTGGTCATTTTATTTAAATAGTCTGCGATGCTATCCATTAATTACCCCTCTTTTCTTCGCGTAATTTTCGTAGTCGTTCGAGTCGCTCTTGATACGATTCGGCAACCTCTTGCGACACGGATTCATCCGCTGCAGATTCCGACATATAGCCATCTTTCGCCCAGTCCGGCAGTTTCGCTTCTGCCTTGGATTTCTGAGCCGTGCGGTTATAGGATTTTCTTGGAGTCTGTTGTTTGCGCGGTTGAGTATATAATTCTTTTATTTTTGAAATGGCGGCCTCAGCCGATTGGACACCACTTTGTGCCCAGTCATTAGCAATTTTCATTGTATAATTTTTTTCGAGCACCGGATTTTCACGGCCCACTAAAATATAGTTTAATAAAATATTAACGACTTCTTTCGATAGTGGTGATTGCTCGACTAATTCTTTCAAGACCCACTGTTCGTTTGTGGTCACAAATCCACCTTTTTGCTCTTTAATTGACTGTAGATACTCAGCCGGTGGCGTTTGTTTCGCATGTCGAATGATCGTCATTTCAGAAGAAGAAAAATTCCCTTCTTCTACTTCAACGGGTTGAGTGATTTCTGCTGGTGCTTTTAGTTTCGCTTTATTTTGGAAGTTTCGTTGCACATTTCGCGTAAATCGACCCTTATCGACCACACCCGATTCCACATCTGTACTCTCTAAAATCAGCGCCTGCATGGTCATCTCGTCAATTCCATAGACGGTGTGGAAAGTATAAATTAATTCTTTCGTTTCACGGTCTAAGCTATCTTTTTTGATGAAATGAGAATCCAGTCCCGATTTGAAAAATGGATAATCAAATGAATCAATATTCTCAATCGTTTCAGCTAACTTTGGTCGTTTCGGCGTTTCAGCTGAGATACCCGTTGCCTGATCAAAAAAGTTGTTCGATTGGAAATCAACATGATAAACATCTAAGAATGAACGAGTTGTCTCCTCATAAGCAGACTTGTCTTCCGGTTTGGCTAATAAGTCAGCCACTTGCTTATCAAATAATCGTTCCCCAATTTTTTCAAGCAGTAACGTGCGCAATAGGCTATCTGCGAAAAAATCAGTTGCAGATAATGGTGAAATGAGCTCATACAAATAATCTCTCGGTTCCGCATTGGAACGAAAAACTTTCAATAAGCCAATCCCTTCTAATTTCACACGCGCTTGGTAAAATTCTGGAATACCGATATCGAGTTTGGTTAGCATTTCAGAAATAGTGGTTCCTTCCGTATGTGATTGGAAGCCAATCCCTGAAAAGAAACTCAAGTACATTGATGCGGCCGTCGTTCCGATAAGCGGCTGGTACAGACGGGTTAAGACGTGCACATCCTGCAAGGTTAGCGAATCCGTCGACTCTATTCGAATATAGTCTTTTGGATCAATCACTTTCCATGGGTAATTTTCATTCACGTATGTACACATCTCCTTTCGTTTTTTATTGTTTTTTTGGTTAATTTTTATCGTCACGTTTTTCGCCTAAGCTCTGCATTTCTTGCATGAAAACGTTGATGTCTTTAAATTCGCGGTACACACTTGCAAAACGAATATAGGCTACATCGTCTACATTAGCCAGTTCATTCATGACGTATTCACCAATATCTTCCGATGAAATTTCACGATGACCTTCGCCACGGATTTGCTGCTCGATTCGGTTTACAATTTCCTCTTGTTCCATCGCTGAGAATGGTCGTTTCTCAAATGCACGATGAATTCCGCGTAATATTTTTGATCGATCAAATTCTTCTCGATCCCCGTTTTTCTTAACGACCAGTAACGGTGTTAATTCAAGGCGCTCGTATGTTGTGAAACGGTAATTGCACTCTTCACATTCACGGCGGCGTCGAATTGTTGTTGAATCGTCAGACGGACGACTATCGACTACACGACTACCACTATATGAACATCGCGGGCACTTCATATTTATCAGTCCTTTTATTTATGTTGTTCCAATTATAGCACACGATTTCGGCTTTGGAGAACAGGTCAACCATAATTTTATGAATATTCTCATTTCACCAAAAAAGAAAGCAGGAACTCAAGAAGATGAGTTCCCTTATTGTTAGGCTATTGGATTGATGAGCGGACAGTTTTCTTTTACCCAAGTTTCAATCTGCTCCACTGTTTCTTCGATTGTTCCATTATTATCAATAATGACATCCGCTTTTTGGGCTTTTATAGCCAGCGGCATTTGAGATTGAATGCGATTGTCCGCATCTCTTTCGGTTAATTCTGGATTTCGTTTCAGCAAGCGTCGCTTTTGCGTTTCAGCATCGACATAAACAACCATGACTTTGTCAACATGCCAATCGTAGTTCCCTTCGAATAAAAGTGGGATATCCAAAACGATTAATGCTGGATTTTCTGCAAGCGCGATCTCGGTTTGTCGCTTTATTTCTTGGCGAATTTCACCTTGAACGATATCATTTAAAAGCTTACGCTGGTCGGGATCCGTAAATACCGTTTGACCTAAACGAGCACGATCGATTTCACCATTTGGTAAAATATAGTCCGCCCCAAATGCATCCGCGATTTCACAAACGACTGGTTGCCCTGCGCGCATTACTTCGTGCGCAACTTTATCCGCATCAATGAGCGGAACATTTAGTTTTTTGAAATAGTTACTGACGGTTGATTTTCCAGAGGCAATTCCACCAGTCAGCCCTAATATTTTTGTCATTCCATTCATCCTTTTAACGGTTGGCAGACCGGACAGTAATGTGTACCTCTTCCTGCAACTTTTATTTTTTCAATTTCATTTCCACAGTCGGGACACGCTTCACCATCACGGCCATATACTTTTAGGTGATTTTGAAATGATCCTTCATCCCCGAATGCATTTTTGTAAGTACGGATGGTCGTCCCACCCTTTTCAATCGCTTGTTCCATAATCTCGATGGTTGCTGCATGTAGCCTGATTTGCTCGGCATCCGTTAGGCGGTTTGCAGGATTAACAGGATGTATTTTTGCGTGAAATAAAACCTCATCCGCATAAATATTTCCTAAACCAACAACCATCTGCTGGTCTAACAAGACACCTTTAATCGCCTTCGTTCGGCGCGTTAAAAATTCTTGCATCGCTTCGAGTTGAAAAGCTTCCTTAGTTGGTTCCGGCCCAAGTTTTTGGAGCGATTTGTGCTCAAACTCTGAGCCTTTTTCTACTAAACTCATGCGTCCGAATTTACGGACGTCATGATAAATTAGTTTGCGCCCACTCTTTAGATGGAATAGGACATGCATATGTTTGTCGCGTCTTGGCAGACGTCCATCTTTTTCGGGTTCAACTAATTGATATTTCCCTTCCATTCTCAGGTGTGAAATGAGTACATCCTTCGTGAAATAGAAGAGTAAAAATTTCCCACGGCGTTCAACCTTTTCTATTGTTTGCCCCATTAATCGGTGGGCAAAATCATTGTGATTGGGTGATTCAATAATGCGAGGCCATCTGACCTCTACTTTAGTAATGGTTTCACCTACTACAATTTCATTGAGTCCTTTTCGAACATTTTCTACTTCTGGTAATTCTGGCAAAAAATTCTCTCCATTTCTACTTCAACTTACAAGTCGTACCACGTTTCACCGGAGCTACTCTCAACCGTTAATGGCACGGTTAATTCAATTGCGCTCTCCATTGTTTCTTCTACAATCTGAGTTAGGGTTTTAATTTCACGCTCAGGGGCTTCAAAAACAAGCTCATCGTGTACTTGTAGTAACATTTTTGCTTCTAAGTTTTCTTCTTTTAGGCGCTCGGCAACTTTAACCATCGCTACCTTTAGAATATCAGCAGCACTTCCTTGGATCGGCGTGTTCATTGCTGTTCGTTCGGCAAATGAGCGCAAGTTAAAGTTTCGGGCATTAATGTCTGGTAAATAGCGGCGACGGTGGAAAATCGTTTCAACGAATCCTTTGTCTTTCGCTTCACGGATAATCTCATCCGTATACTCACGTACTCCTGGATAGCGCGCGTAGTAAGTGTCGATATAATCTTTCGCTTCTGCGCGGCTGATATTTAAGTTTTCAGATAGTCCATAATCTGAAATCCCATAAACAATTCCGAAGTTAACGGCTTTCGCATCGCGTCGCATATTTGGTGTGACTTCACTTGCGTCTTTCAGGCCGAACACACGGATGGCGGTTGTTGTATGGATGTCGCCATTTTCAATAAAGTTTTCAATCATATGTTCATCTTTTGAAATGTGTGCCAAAATGCGCAGCTCAATTTGTGAATAGTCGGCTGAAAATAGTTTCCAGTCATCCGCTCGCGGTACAAAGGCTTTACGAACTTGGCGACCTTCTTCGGTACGGATTGGAATATTTTGTAAGTTTGGATCGATTGAACTCAAGCGGCCTGTACGAGCGACCGTTTGTTGATAGCGCGTGTGCACTAAACCAGTCTCTTCATCGATAACTTTTAATAAGCCGTCCACATAAGTGGATTGGATTTTCGCGATTTGACGATAGCGTAAAATGTGCTCCACAATCGGCGCGTAGCTCTGCATTTTTTCAAGAACATCTTGTGCAGTTGAGAAGCCTGTCTTCGTTTTACGGATTGGCTCATATTCCATTTTCACAAATAAAATTTCACTTAATTGTTTTGGTGAATTTAGATTGAACTCTTCACCTGCTAAAGCATAAACTTTTGTTTCAATATCTGCCAGAATAGCTGCGAATTCTGTTTGTAGTTCTGTGATTTGTGCGCTATCGACTTTTATGCCATCAATTTCCATTTCACCTAAAATGAAGGTCAATGGCAGCTCGATATCATAGAGTAATTCATTCTGTTCATTAGCGGTTAATTCTTCTGATAGCGATTCTCTTAAGTTAAAAATCGCATCTACTTTTGATGCGACATGTTGGTGCATCGTTGCGACTTCTTCGGGGACACTGATTTTCGCGCCTTTTCCGTAGACTGCTTCATCTGGTAGGAGATGGCTGTAACCATGTTTCTCCGCCACATCGTGGATGTCGCCACTACTATCTTCGGATGTTAATAAGTAAGAAGCCAACATTAAATCGAATTCGACACCTTTTAATTCTAAGCCGCGCCATTTTAGCGCTACGTAATCGGCTTTTGCGTCATATGCAATTTTCTGTTTTGATTCGTCTTCGATATAATTTTTGAAAGCTTCTGATGCCAAGGCAGTATCGATATCTGTGACGTAGACTTTTTCGCCTGTACCCCACGCTACTGCCACAATTTCAGCTTGGTGGTAGTTTGGGTCTAACATTTCAAAATAAAGGGCTGTTGTTTCAGCAAACATTTCTGATGAAATCGTCTCTACCCATTCGTACTCAATTTCATGTTTTGTTTCACCCAGGGTCTCCATGTACTCAGACGTGTCCAGCTTTTCCAGGTGAGATTTGAAGTCCATATCTTTATAAAATCCGATTAGTTTCTCCATATCTTTTCCGTTAAACGCCGCATCTGTTACGGTGACTTCGATTGGTGCTTCGATATTTATCGTTGCTAGTTTTTTACTTAATAAAGCTGTTTCTTTTTCGTTGATTAAATTCTCTTTACGTTTTGATTTTTTCATTTCATCAATGTGCTCGTAAAGATTCTCAATCGTATCGTATTCTTCCAGTAACTTGATCGCTGTTTTGTCGCCGACACCGGTTACGCCTGGAATATTATCCGACGGGTCACCTGATAGTCCGAGATAATCTGCGATTTGGTCAGGACGCACACCAAATAATTCTTTCGTTGATTCCATTGTGTACGATTCAAGCGTCGACACGCCTTTGACTGTGTAATCCACACGAATATTTTCCGTTACAAGTTGGGTTAAATCCTTGTCTCCACTAATAACGACTACTTCAAAATCTTGATCGGCCGCTTGATTGGCTAGTGTTCCGATGATGTCATCTGCTTCGAAGTTCGGCAGCTCATAATATTTTAGTCCAAATGCATCCAGCATTTCTTTCAGATACGGCATTTGTTCTGCGAGCTCACTCGGCATTGAGTCGCGCCCACCTTTGTAGTCATCGAAAAATTCGTGACGGAACGTTGTCGATCCTGCATCAAAAGCCACTAATGCATGCGTTGGCTGTTCCTTTTGCATGACGCTGTCCAACATATTGTGAAAACCATAGAGGGCATTTGTATGCAGTCCGTTTTTATTTTTCATGCGTTCCAATTGACTATGCAGGGCGTAAAATGCGCGAAAAACCACACTATGCCCGTCAATTAATAATAATTTATTTTTACTCACGATAAAAAACTCCTTCTGCGCTACTCGTATTTGTCTTACCTATTCTAACAAAAATACAGGCTTATCTAAAGTAGCAAAGCAGTCTGTTAGAAAACTGTGC
>CAZTXI010000040.1:0-9891 GCA_964617265.1 uncultured Carnobacteriaceae bacterium
CTGAAATTTCAAGGGTTAAACGGTCTGTCGGAAGGGACAAGAATGAATCAAAATTCCAAAATAGTGCTTGTCCATCTTCTAAATTTCTGACAAGATTCGACAAGGTGTATTCAACTTGATACTCAGGTGAGCCGTATTCCGTAATTCCCCACGCCAGTTCGTAACCATCATCTGTCTCGATAACGCCATATTTATTGGCTTTTTCTTCAAAAGAATTTTCAATATTCCAATCCAATTCTTCTGTGAAACCTTCGACTTTAAAATCTAATAATTCCGTATCGCCTAAGTTTTCTAAAACGATATACAATTCCGTATGTTCATAGGTTTCCATATTGCGTGTTTCGCGAATGGTTGCTGAACCATTTTCATGCAATTCAATATCCAAATGAATTGATTGAATATTATTTTCTTCGGCAGCTACTTTCGGTACTAAGAATAAAAATAGCCATATACCAATGATACTTTGTATCCACTTTTTCATAAACACATCTCCCTGTTTTAGAATTAGGTGGTGCAGTATAGATTAAAGCGTTAAACCTGGTTGTGCATTTAATGCAAGATTTGCTTTTTCGTATTCATCTTTTTGTAAATACGCTGCAGCTCCAATCATGGCTGCATTATCGCCACATAAAGCTAGTGATGGGATAATCAGTGGAACATCCGTTAATTCAGTTGAAACTGCTTCACTTAGACCGTTTCGTAAACCAGAGTTAGCCGCAACTCCTCCAGCTAAAATGATTTGTTTTACATCATATTCTTTAGCGGCCCGAATAGTTTTTGAAACTAAAACATCCACTACAGCCTGTTGAAAACTTGTAGCTAAGTCTTCTCGGTTTAATGTTTCACCTTTTTGTTCGGCATTATGAACCGTATTAATGAAGGCTGATTTTAGTCCACTGAAACTAAAGTCATAGTTATCTTCGTCAATCATAGCACGCGGAAAGTTAAACGTATCTGACCCTTTTTGAGCCATTTCATCAATATGTTTTCCACCTGGGTAAGGTACACCAATGACGCGTCCAATTTTATCGTACGCTTCTCCTGCTGCGTCGTCTCTAGTTTCACCGATAATTTCAAAGCTGCCATGTTCTTTCATATAGACTAATTCTGTATGTCCACCACTCACGACTAAAGCAAGTAATGGAAATTCTAAAGGCGCTTCTAATTGATTGGCATAAATGTGTCCGGCAATATGATTCACAGGAATCAACGGTAAGTTATGAGCAAAAGCTATTGCTTTTGCAGCATTTACTCCGATTAGTAATGCCCCAACTAATCCTGGCCCTTCGGTTACAGCAACGGCATCTAAGTCGCTAAATTTCACATAAGCTTCTTCCATTGCCTCTTCAATAATTAATGTAATATATTCTACATGATGACGGCTAGCGATTTCGGGAACCACTCCCCCAAATCTTTTATGGCTATTAATTTGTGATGCTACCACATTCGATAAAATCGTATCGCCATTTTCGATAACCGCGGCACTTGTTTCATCACAACTTGTTTCAATTGATAAGATTAACAACCGTTCATCTCCTCTCCAATTTCTCTTTTCATAATAATCGCATCCTCAATCGGGCTGCTATAGTAAGCTTTTCTTAAACCTACTTTTTGAAATCCAACCCGTTCATACAAAGCGATAGCGGGTATATTGGTTATTCTTGTTTCTAATATAATTTCTGAAATTTTCTCTTGCTCACAATAGCTGATTAATGCCTCAAACATTTTGGTTCCAATCGATTGTTTCTTAAACTCTTTTGAGACCACCACCATGAATACATCAACCATATCAATTGTGAGAGAGGTCATAATAAAACCAACCACTTGTTGATTGATTGTCGCATAGAAAATTAATGTACTTTCGGTATCCAACGTGTCTTTAATTTGTTCGACTGTCCAAGGTGAATGCCGGTCAAATCCTGTATTCGCTACTTCAAATAACGACTCGGCAAAATCAGGAAGTTGTTGGGTTGATTCGTATCGTTGAACTTTCACTTGATTATCTTTCATTGACTGGGTGCGCTCCATTCATTTCATCCAACAAATAAACCATATCTACAGCATCTTCACCATTACTATGGTAGTAATTTTGTTTGATCCGGACATCCTTGAAGCCTAATTTATTGTATAAACGTTTGGCATCTTTATTGGAAACTCTAACTTCTAAGGTGATTTGTTTTTTATCCAGTTGCTTTGCAATCCAAATGACTTGGTCGATTAGGAATGAAGCAATACCGTTGTTTTGATAACGAGGGTCAGTAGCAATGTTTGTGACGTGTAAACTATCTTGTCGAGAAGAAAGACCAATAAAAGAAACGGCAAATGAATCGTGATACATCATTAAAAAGAATGAACTGTGTTTATTGCGCAATTCAGTATTCACAGCAATTCGTCCCCAAGGCGCTTTACCAAAATAGCAAGCTTCTTGAATACGAATAATGGCATCTAAATCCGCAATCGATGCGATCCCTAAGGTTAAATGCTCACCATTCCTTAATTTAAGTGTGTCCTCTTTTATCATACTTTCATTGATGAGTGGTGGAAACAGCAAATCCGTCGCCTCCCCTTTTTGGTTAAATAACCATTCTCTAAACCTTTTCAACCCAATCGTCCCCTTTATGATTCGGATTGTCTTTCAACCAATTTTCTTCTGCTTCAGCTAATTTTAAATAGCTTGGCACTAGTTCATGTGCAGGAATAGGGGTTTCGTCAGCAGCCAGTAAGGCCAATGCACTCGCTCTCGGCGCGTTTAATAATGGATGCGCTAATGTCACGCGATCAGACAGCTCTGCCTGAAATGTTTCCATAAAATGCGGGGCATCTAAACCAATTAACTCAAACGTTCCTTCCATTTCGGCTAACTTCTTCGCATATTCACTTGATTCAATGTGAATATCGGCTGAAACGGTTACGAGATTTCCTGCTGCATCTCTTTGGTATAAACCCGTATAAATATTTTCGCGGCGGGCATCAATCATTGGAACGAGATAATGATTTGTTTTGACCACTTGATTTGCAGCTAAAACTTTTAAGCTTGAAATCCCAACTAATTCAATATTATGAGCCCATGCTAGCGACTTTGCAATTGTCACTGCAATACGAAGACCCGTATAAGATCCCGGTCCATTCGCCACCGCAATTCGATCAATTTCAGCTAGAGTAGTGTTCGCTTGTTTCAATGCCTCTTCAATGGCTGGCATTAATTGAATACTATGGTTTCTTTTTATGTTAATTAATTGTTCCGTTAAAATGGTCTGATTTTCAACAACCGCTACAGTTAGTGGTTGGTTGGATGTATCAAAAGCTAATATTTTCAATTCGGTCACTCCATTTGGATTATTTCATCTATATCCAGCTATATTCATATACGCTTCTTATTTTATCATATTCTTAGTTCGCATTACAGGTTTCAATCTTTAAGAAAAACTCGCGCGCCTTCTTGGTGAAATTTTCCTTTTCGACAGAAGAAAAATGCTTTTTTGAGTGATTTGTGAGAAAATGGTGAATAACAACTAAGTTTGCGAAGGGAAGAAATCTATGACATTTAAAAAAATTGAAACAAAGCCATTACCTGATATTCAATCTACAGGTATGTTGTATGAACACGAAGAAACAGGCGCTCAAGTTCTTTATTTAAAAAACGATGATGTAAATAAATCGTTCACGATTGGTTTTAAAACACCACCTTATAGCGATAACGGAATTACACATATTCTTGAACACTCTGTTTTAAATGGTTCTAAGAAATATCCATCTAAAGAACCCTTTGTTGAGTTAATTAAAGGTTCACTAAATACATTTGTGAATGCGATGACCTTCTCAGATAAAACAATTTATCCTGTTGCGTCGACAAATCAAAAAGATTTTAGACATTTAATGGGTGTTTATTTAGATGCTGTTTTCCAACCACTATTTAAAGAAAATCCACAAATACTTGCCCAAGAAGGTTGGCATTATCATTTAGAAAATGTTGAAGATGAGTTAACGTATAAAGGTGTTGTCTATAATGAAATGAAAGGTGCTTTTGGTTCGCCTGAACGTCAAGTCTACCAAGAAATTTCATCTCGTTTATACGAAAATAGTATTTACCGATTTGAATCAGGTGGGGATCCAGATGCCATTCCAGAACTCACTCAAAAAGAGTTTATCGAATACCATGAGAAATATTACCACCCCTCTAATTCATTCACTATTTTATATGGTGACTTAGATTTAGATGAGGCTTTTACTGATTTAGAAGAATATTTCAGTGGACAAGGTAAATTGACCGAAGATATCGAACTTGAGTTTGATATCCAAGCACCCGAAAAAACATTATTTGAAGACACTTATTCAATTACAGCTGGCGATGATCCAAAAGATAAAGACTATTTAGCTATTGGATGGCATATGTCTCAACCGGATGCCACATTAGATGGCTATGGCTTGAAAGTATTAGAAGAAATTTTACTTGGAAACAACCAGTCTCCACTTAAAAAAGCACTATTAGATGCCGATATCGGTGGCGATATTAGTGGTGGAACAGCCGAGTTTGGTTATCCAATGGCTTTTTATATTATGGCAAAATATTCAGATACAAATAAAATCGATACTTTTAATCAAGTGGTAACAGATACGCTTCAGAAACTTGTTGAAGAAGGCATTTCACAAGATTTAATTGATGCGGCTTTAAATAAAATTACATTCGAAACAAAAGAGGCTGCCATTTCAGAAGATAACCCACGTGGTGTATTGTACGCCATTACATCACTAGCTACTTGGTTATATGGTGAAAATCCATATGTAAACCTAGAGTTCTCAGCTTATCTGGATGAATTAGCTAAGATTGCGCATGATGGCTATTTTGAACAATTAATCAAAGATAAATTATTAAATAATCCTCTGAAAGTTGATGTGGCATTGAAAGCTGAACCTGGCAAAAACGATGCAGCAGAAAAAGAATTGCATGAAGAGCTACAAGCATACAAAGCAACATTATCGGATGATGAAATCGAAGAATTAGTCGCGCAAACAAATACCTTAATTGAAAGACAAGATGCACCTGACAAACCAGAAGACCTTGCTAAAATACCGACATTAAAACGTGAAGACTTAAGTACAGATGTTGAAGAATATCCGATTGAGGTTACACCTTTTGGAGAAAATACAGAATTTTATTATGCGGAACAATTTACAGCTGGTATTGACTATGTCCGTTTATATTTAGATGTTAGTGATTTTAATGCGGAAGAGTTTGCAACGTTAAGTTATGTAAGTAGCCTACTATCAAACTTAGGGACGAAACATCATGACGTAGCTAAGCTTCAAACAGAAATTGATACACATACTGGTGGAATTTACGGTCGTATTAGTTTATTTGAAAACCAAGAAGGTGATATCCAACCTTACTTTGTGTTAGCCGGTAAAGCTTTAGAAACTTCTCTTGATGCGTTAATTGATTTAATGAAAGAGATTCTAGTCTTCACACAATTTACGGATAAGGGCGACATCTTGAAATTAACCCAACGTTTCATTTCAGGATTCGAAAGCACCGTAAACAATGCTTCACACCGCTTGGCAGCAAATCGTGCATTAAGCCAAGTTAAGGCTGTTTCAAAATTAAATGAATACACAGATGGTATTGATCAATTTAATTACTTGAAAGATGTTCGCGACTTATTAACAGGTGATGAAGGACAAGCTCTAACAGAACAATTAACAGATACTCTTACAAAATTACTCAATAAAGAGCGATTTAATGTCCTTTATATCGGGGCGGAAGATCGTGTTGAAACGGTAAAAGAAAAAGTTAAAGCAGCTTTTGCCGATTTACCAAGCGATGCAATCGGTGAAAAAGTCCGATACGAAGCTGGAACAAAACAAAACGAAGCCTTCATTACTGCGCAAGATGTAAACTATGTTGCTACAGGAGCGGATGCTTTAGGGACATTTGATTATTCTGGAGCAGCAAACGTATTAGCTAGCGCCATTCGCTTTGATTATTTATGGAATGAAATTCGAGTGAAAGGTGGCGCATACGGTTCGATGTATAACCATCGCCGTAACGGTTCCCTAACACTGAGTTCTTATCGTGATCCCAACATTCAAAAAACTCTAGATGTTTACCGTAAATTACCTGAATATGTTGAGGGATTAGCGATATCCGATGAAGAGTTAAACAAATACGTTATTGGAACAATTAGCCCACTTGAGCAACCTAAATCTGCTGTAAGTAAAGGATTAGCTGCACTAAGTCGATTAAAGACAGGCATCTCAGCAACAGATATTAAAGAACTAAAACAAGAAATTCTCGCAACTGAAGCAGCTCAATTATCTTCTTATTCAAAAGATATTGCGAACGCATTAGAAGATGCAGCAATCGTTGTAATTGGAAATAAAACACAAATCGAAGAAGAAAAAGAACTCTTTGATGAAATGTACACTCTTTACTAAGTAAATCATAAAAATGCTGCCACGTTCTTCTATGAACGGGCAGCTTTTTGTATTGCGATTAAATATAGTTAATCGTTCTTCCTTTCAATTCGGTACTCAATTATGATTTATTTTCCCGGTTCATAATTTCAGCATGCACTTGTTGACCACTCATCGTCACCATTGGCATACCGCCACCTGGGTTAACCGTACCTCCTACAAAATATAAATTGTCATAAAGTTCACTGTGTTTCGGATGTTTAAAACCTCGGTTCTTTTTACGGTCCGATACTGTCCCATAAATGGCTCCACGATGTGAATAATAGTTTTTTTGAATATCTTCGGGTAGCCAAATATTCTTTGTAACAGTACGTTTTCGAAGACCTGTTAAACCCATTCTTTCTAGTTTCTCAAATACTCGTTCCTCAAATGCCTCATACTCTTCTTTCGTAAAGGGTTTATCTGGAATATAAGGAATATGAGGCAATATTTTAATATTCTCATAACCCGGTTTGGTTTGAGTTTCATCTGTTTTATTCACATTCACTAAATAAATAGTTGGGTCATCCGGTAACACTTGATCATGGAAAATTTGTTTGAAATTTTCTTCTAAATCTTCTGCAAAGAAAAAATTATGATGAGCTAATTGTGGATAACTTCCTTCCACTCCAAGATGTGCAACAAAACCTGAAGCAGCAGGTTCAAACTTTTCTTCTAACTTTTCTGTAAATTTTTCGGTTTCATTTAGTAATGATTCATAAGCGGGAATGACTTCCATGTTTGAAATAAAATAATCCGCCTGAATAAGGGTGCCATCCGCTAATTCAGCAGCGACAACTTGGCCATTTTCTTTATGTAACTTTACAACTTCTTGATTCGTGTGGAACTGCACCCCATTTTCTTCTCCTAATTTAACAATTCCTTCTGCAATATGGTGCATACCACCTGGAACATACCAAATTCCGGTCAGATGTTGCATGTAAATCATCATATTCAAAATTGCAGGTGCATCATAGGCAGATGAACCGACATACTTAATAAAATAGGCCAATATTTTTTGTAGCTTTGGATTACTAATTCGTTTTTCAATTGCCTCAAACATTGTTGAAAAAACATCGAAGGCTGTTCCAGCTTTGACAACTCCGTGATATCGGATAATATCGGACAAGTCATCTAAGCCTTCTCCTAAATACCCATCCTCAGTAATGTCATAGAGTTGCTTACAATATTCTAGAAATTCAGTATATTCTTCCATATCTTTTTCTGTTAAGTCCGAATTATTTTGCCCCATTTTATCTAAGTCTCCATATAGGTCAATGATTGAACCATCCGAAAAAAACGAACGCCATTCAAGATCTAATCGGATACTTTTAAAATAGTCTTCCATATCCACCTGACTTTTATCAAATAAGTTTTGAAAAATAGATTTCATGGTTAAAATAGATGGTCCTAAATCGAAACCGAAGCCATCTTTTTCTAATCGATTTAACTTCCCACCTAAATGATTATTTTTTTCATATAATGAAACATCAAATCCACTTTGTGCCATCGATACGGCTGCGGAAAGTCCGCCGAGTCCCCCACCAATGACAACGACTTTTTTAGTTTTTGTCATGATATTACTCCTTCATCATCTATTTCATAAACGATTCGTGATACATTTTTTCTTATTTCATCTTACTCTAATTTTTGGTTTTAAGTAAAGTCATTAATCTTATGAATAAACAACGTGGAAGGTTTCTCTGCACTACTTTGAGTATGCAAATCAATTGCATTTCTGAAGTTATATGCCGTAATGTTTAAGAAAGATAATGCTGATAGGAGGCTATTTCATGGCAAATATTTTAATAACCGGCGCAACAGGAATGATTGGTACTGAAATTACACGGCATCTAATCAAATCACACGAACTTACTTTAGCCGATACGGACTTTTCTGATTTCCCTAAAACTTGGCTGAAAGATGTTCAGTTAATAACGGATGACTTAGCGGATCCAAATAATTGGTCGGGGCTATTAGATGATATTGAGTATGTCATTCAACTGGCTGGTGAACCTGATGCACAGGCTAAATTTTATGAGAGTTTACTTGATTTGAATTACAAACTACCACACAACTTATACCACGAAGCCATTCGAGCCCCTCATTTGAAACGGATTATTTATGCCAGTTCTAACCATGCCATGGGTGCATACCCGCTAGATACCCAAGTGAAAGTTACGGACCCGATTCGGCCGGGTAACTTATATGGCGTTTCCAAGGCTTATATTGAAGCCCTTGCTACATTTCATGCTTTTGAATATGGTATTGAATCGATTGGCCTGCGTATTGGTTCGTACACGTTGAATAATGAGGACATTTCTAAAATGGATAAGGATGATATGGCTAAATTCTTATCAGTTAGGGATTTGAATCATTTAATTGATTGCTGTATTGAAGCTGATTTACAAGACCCTGCTCTCATTGTTAATGGTGTTTCAGATAATTCTTTTTCTCGACTTTCTAATGATGAAGCACATGTGAAATTGGGATACAATCCGCAAGATGACGCTTTTAAAATAAGTGGTTTATTTGATTCTATTTTATAGAACTAAGGAGGAACTATTGTGGCAAATATAATGATTACCGGAGCAACTGGAACCATCGGAGTAGAAGTTTCCCGATATTTAATCAATAAACATTCGTTAACGTTAGTCGCACAAGATTTTTCAACTTTTCCAAAAGAATTAGCTGATCGCTCTACTCTTGTGACCGCGGACTTAACAGAGCCAGACAATTGGGAAGGTGTGTTAGATGATATTGAATATATTATCCAATTTGCTGGTCAAGCCGATCAAAATGCGGAGTTTTATAGTAGTTTACTAGATTTAAACTACAAAATTCCACATAACTTATATCAAGCCGCCATGCATGCTCCCAAACTGAAACGCGTAATAGTAGCTAGCTCTATTCATGCGGTAGATGCTTACCCTGAAAATACTCAGGTAAAAGTTACCGATCCGATTCGCCCGAAAAATTTATATGGGGTTTCAAAAGTTTATATCGAAGCATTGGCTGCCCATCACGCTTATGTGAACGGAATTGAATCGATCGCTATCCGTATAGCAGATTACAAAGCATCCGATGATGAGCTAGAACCGGATGCCGATAAAAATGGAATGGCAATGTATCTATCCAAACGCGATATGAATCATCTTATTGATTGTTGCTTAAATGCTGAATTGCAAGAACCATTCTTACTCGTTAACGGCATTTCGAACAATACATTTCCACGTTTGTCGATAGACGAAGCTCGTGTGAAATTAAACTACCAACCTCAAGATAATGCGTTTGAGAAAAACCATATTTTCGAATAATCATGTGCTCATCGGCGTCGGATATCAGCTTCGAAGTCGGTGGAGCGACCCACCTACCATGTATTTCAGTTTCGTGGTAAGTGAAACGACCCACCTACCACGTATTTCAGTTTCGTGGTAAGTG
>CAZTXI010000041.1:0-9646 GCA_964617265.1 uncultured Carnobacteriaceae bacterium
CCTGCTGTAATATGCGTGCGTGGTGTTTCTAATCGATCCATCGCAATTTCTGGACCTAAGCCACCCAAATAGACAAACCCTGGCATAAAACCTAACATATAAACTAAGTATTCATTATCAGTGTGTCTTTTAATCACATCATCAACTGTTAGATCTTTTTCTTCAAAACGCCAAAGATCCGGCCCAAAATCTCCACCGTAACAAACGGGGATTTCAACAACTCGATATGGGAATTCTTCATTATCGATTGTTTCTAAATTAATCTGCTCAAGGATTTCGATCAGTATGTTTTGATTTAATGTTAAAGGATCAAAATAAATCACCAATCTTGTATATGAAATAATCATTTCTGTTATTCCATTAATTTTTAAGCTGTCGATATATTTTCTTAAATTGACTATTTTTTTATTAATATCGGGACTTATCACATCACGAAATAGTAATGTTAACGAGTCTTCTGTGTATTGTTTAATTTCCAAATAGTCCACTACCTTTCTTGATAACTACATTGTAATCTAAATAACGATAATGTAATTATACGATTATATATACTTGGATGTCAATCGGAAAATTAGAAACAGATTAAAAAAACACCTATTTTCTCAATATTCTGAGGAAATAGGTGTTTTATTATTATTCATTATTTAAATATGTTGTATATATTCATTTAAAGCTTCTTGACCAAATATATCTTTAATAACATGTTGCTTATATACTTCTACGTTTAATTTCATTGGAATATGACTGTTAACCATAGCTGTATCCGTTATAATAGTTTGGCCAATCGTTACATCATCAGCCGTACTGCAGTATAAATTGATATCAAGTACTTCGGTATATAATTCAGGGTACATGTAACCAACAATAGCAGTTAAATCATGCATAACAGCGCCTAATATACGCTGATTTTCCCAATAATTTAAGATATAACTATCAAGCATTTGATTAATTAACTGACCTAGTTTTGGATCAATCAATTGCATAAACGTTAAATCATTCATATCTAAAACAGCCTGATGTGTTACATCTAAACCAATCATAAAAATTGGAAGGTATTCTCCTAATTCGAAAACCTTATTAACGGAGTGTGGATCAAACCAATAATTGAACTCTGCAAGTGGTGTACGATTCCCACGATGAATCCCGCCACCCATACTATGAATTGATTTTAGTTGTTTCATTATGTCAAAGTTCTTCTCAATACAAAAAGCGATATTTGTAAGCGGACCTAATGTTATTAAATCAACCTGATTTGGATATTTTTCGATGGTCTCTAATATAAAAGTTACCGCATCTTTATCTGAAATAAGCGCATCATTTTTATCTAAAACAGCCGAGCCTAGTCCATTACTACCATGAATAATCTCTTTCGAGTAGTCGATAGACAGATCAAAGTTTGAATCAACTGTCTTTGAGTAATTTTTTTCAGAACCTTTGTATACTTTAATATCCGAACCAAAATAATTTAAAATACGCGTTACATTATCAGTGGTACTCTGTAGTCCTTTATTTCCACCGACTGAAGTAAAACCTAATACTTCGATATCTGGATGTTGAAGTGCAAAAATAATAGCTAATGCATCATCAATTCCTGGATCCGTATCAATTATCACTTTTCTTTTCATTTAATCGTACCTTTCTCGAATAGCTTATTTATTAGAAAGCTATTCAATACATTCTATTTTTTATTTAAACTGTTAGTTGAATTGCGTTACTTCATCACCATTATAAATTTTTTCAGCATTATTAACTAGATATTCTTTATAAGCTGTACCATACTGGTTTGAAAGAATATCTAAAGCATTCGTCATATTAAATGGACGAGTTGTAACATTATGAGCATCTGAAGCGATAGTATGAATCAAATTTTCTTCCATCATCTCGTGAGCAATTTGCCTAATTTCTTCTGAGTAGCCACCTACAATAGATGTGGCAGTTACTTGAGAAATACAACCCATTTCAATAAATTCTCTTAAATAATTTGGATTTTCAATAAAAGGACGTTGCCTTTCAGGGTGAGCAATAACAGGAGTAATACCTGCATCAATCATCTGTTGAAGATAGTCATGTGCAAATGAAGGAATACTCTTCCAAGAAAATTCAACTAAATAGTACTTACCAGTTTTATCTAACGGAAGATACAAATCTTTAAATAAATGATCAATAAACTCTTCATTCATTCGAATTTCTTGACTAGCTGATACAGTTAATGGAATTCCAGCTAGTTTAATCGCTGCTGAAACTTTTTTTGTGTGTTCAATAACATCATTTTTTTCATTTTTAATCCAGTAGCGGTTATGATGTGGTGTTAGAATCGTATGTCGAATCCCTTCACTAACAGCTTCTCTTGCTAATCGTAAAGTCTCGTCTATCGAATCCGCACCATCATCTACATTTGGTATAAGATGTGTGTGTATATCAATCAATGACTCTAGCTCCTTTAAAATAGTATACGTGTTTTATCGAAGATAAACTTACCAAATCCCTACTCTAATAGCAAGATTTCAATTCTAATACGCCATAAAAAATGAATAAAAGCACTTCTTTAAACGAATTTTGTTTAAAGAAATGCTTTATTCATCTAGTCTTCAAATCGAGTAGTTCTATAAATATAAAACAACATACTAATTAAACCAATTACTTGTATGGTCATCATTAAAATAATATTGAAACAAATTAAACCAAAAATAACCGCTCCAATAGTTGGTATCAGAATTAAATTTAGAATCAAATTAACGGATTCTTTATATGTCACAATAGAAGACATTGTAAAATCTTGCATAGACTTTACTAAATATGCATATAAAAATACGATAAATAAAGTAAATAAAACAATGAACCCATAAACAACCATCGTCAAGCTGACAACTAGTTCAGAACGATAATGTGCTGTAAATAGTTCATCTAACTCCTGCAACAAACTCGCTTTATGATCATGACCTAGAGTTGAATGGGTTAAATAAGGAACGATTCTTTCCTCCCCTATTTCATCTCGAATAACATATTGGTTCTCTTGAAAAGATAAGACTGTATCTGTATGATTTTCAGTATTTGAGTTCCATCCTACTGAAATAACTCCTGCTTCAGATTCTATTGTAAAAGGTTGGATTACATTTAACTTGCCGTTATCTATCGTCGTTTCTTGCAGTGCTTTTACTGTTTCATCATCGATTAAATCAGCAACCTTTGGATAAAAATCTTCAAGGTGGAATAATTCTACTGAATGGTAATGCTTGAACACTGGTAAGACCATTACTAAAGTTAACAAGAGAAAGACAAAGAAGATTTGTGGCCAATTTAATATACGTCGATTTTTAAAAGCTTTTGTAGGTGGAAATGTACTTTTTATATAGTTAAACGGAAATAGATTTGAATTCACATGAGTCTCCTTCTAAATCATTGCTTTGCCTTTATTTTAGCATGAAATGAAAAAGATTCCACACTCAATAGAAGTAGAATGTGGAATCTATGTTTAACCTTTAACAGCTCCTGAAGTGATTCCTTTAATAATATACTTCTGACTAGACAAGTAGAATATAATTACAGGAATAATTGATAAAACTAATAAGGCCATTAGAGCTCCATAATCCGTATTCCCATAAGAACCTTGTAAGTACTGAATAGCAATCGGAATGGTTTTATATTCAGTTCCTAAAACTAAGTACGGTAATAGAAAGTCATTCCAAATCCACATCGCATTAAGAATTGCTACGGTAATTGTTGTTGGTTTTAAGATTGGTAATATAATTTGGAAGAACGTTTGTACAGGACTAGCGCCATCAATTAAAGCAGCCTCTTCTATTTCAAGTGGAATAGATTTAACAAACCCTGAAAAGATAAACACCGATAACCCAGATCCAAATCCTAAATAAATGAGAATAATCCCAATTGGATTATCTAAACTCATCCGGTTTGCAACCCATGTCAGAGTGAACATAACCATTTGAAAAGGTACAACCATTGAGAAAACAAATAAGTAATACAAGAAATTATTGAACTTTGTTTTAACACGTGTAATAAACCATGCGGCCATTGATGTAAACAATACAATTACTAATACTGAAACAACCGTAATCAATGTTGTATAACCAAAAGCATTCCAAAAGTCTACAATTTCAATCCCTCTTACATAATTTTCAAATCCTACAAATGTAGTCGCATTTGGAAGTGAAAATAAATCTTCAGAAATATATAAGCGACCTTTAAATGAGTTAATCACGATTAAAAAAATAGGTGCTAGAAACAAAATAGCAAAAAAGATTAAAATAACTAAATACAAAGCGTTTATTTTCTTTTTAGTTTTCATTAACTTTCTACCTCCTTATTTCTAGAGAAGTAGACTTGAGTTAAGCCGATAATCCCTACTAAAATTGAGAAGATAACAGCTTTTGCTTGTCCTACACCTTCCCAACCATTTCGACCATAAAATGTTTTATAAATATTTAAAGCTAACATTGTGGTTTGTTCTGCAGGCGCACCGTTTGTTAATGCTAAGTTTTGATCAAATAGTTTAAATGAATTTGACATCGTTAAAAACATGGTAATTGTAGCGGCTGGTCGAACAAGTGGAATCGTTATATTTTTAAGTATTTGAAAACTACTTGCTCCATCAATTCGTGCTGATTCAAAAATTTGTTCAGGAATATTTTGAATACCTGATATATATAAAATCATCATATAACCAATTAATTGCCAGTTCATCATAATAATTAATCCCCAAAAACCAAAATCTGGATTAAAAGTTATTGTTACCCCAAAATTGTATAAAACAGAGTTAATAATGGCTAACCATACATAACCTAAAACAATACCGCCAATCATATTCGGCATGAAGTAAGTCGTACGGAATACGTTCGTGCCTTTAATTCCACGAGTTAAAAGTAACGCTAATAAAAATGCCACAACATTAATCGTAATAACTGAAACGATGGTAAATTTAACCGTAAACCATAAGGCATCTACGAATGTTGGATCTTGAAAAGCTTGAATATAGTTTTGAAATCCTACAAATACGGCATCTGTAACCGTTCTAAATTGTGTAAATGATAAATATATTCCTAAACCAAAAGGTATTAAAAATACTATTGTAAATACAATCAATGCTGGTCCCACAAATAAAGGGAAATATTTTTTCATTGATTTAGACAACCTAATCACTCCTATCTATAAAACACGTCTGAAAAATTTTGTATAAAATAATTATTCCTCTTTTAAGTACCCTCTTCGTTACAATTAAAGGAGTAAGATAAAGATTTGCCAAAAGAGGAATAATTATGTGGTTTAGCGAAAGTCAAATGACCTCCATAATGAGATAAGCCTTCTTAGAAGTTCAAAGAAGACTTATCTTAAAAATTATTAGTCTTGTAATTTATTGTGACATTGAAGCTTCTCTTGCCCATGAATCGACAACTGTTTGTTCAACTTGTTCCCAATCTGCTTGATCTTGTGCATATAATAATAATTGGTCTCCAAAGTCATTCTTGAACTGTTCACTTGGGAATGTTGTAAACATCCAAGGAACACTGTATTTTGATTCGTCATTCATTGAAGCAATGATTGATTGTGCAAGTGGATCAGATGGCAATTCATCATCTTCAAACGTATTAAATGTCGGGATGAAACCAAACTCATTAATTACGTAGTCTTTTCCAACTTCAGAAGTGTACATCCACTCTAAGAAGTCTAGAGATGCTTGGATATCTGCTTCATCCGCTTGACTATTAATTGCTAAGAAGTTCTCTGTTCCGATTGCTAAACCTTGATCTTCTTCGCCATCCACACCAATATAAATCGGTAAGAATCGAATATCTTCTTCATTTACAACGTTACCCTCTGTTCCAGCAATTTGTCCCCAACCCCAGTTACCGTTTTGAACCATCGCTGACTGACCGAGTGCTAATTCTGTCATAGAGTCAGTTGTTGTCTTACTTCCTAGTAAACCAGGTGCTGTTGTCGAATTATTTAAGTATAAATCGAAAATGTTTTTGTAGTTTTCACTAAATGTAAAGTCAATTTCATCTAATGATTCTACACCTTTTTCTTGGTATTCATAGTAGATTGGTAAGTTCGCTAAGTGTGTTTGGAAGCGCCATTGCTCACCAGAAGCTAGTGATGTAGATGAGAATACACCTTCAATACCTAATTCATCTTTAAGCGCTGTCATATCTTCAACAACTTCTGTTAAAACAGCTAGATTATTAATTTCATCCATCGATGTATAATTTGTGGATTTATTGGCAGAGGCAAAGTATGCATCCATAATGGCATTGTTATAAATAATTCCGTAACCCTCTACAGTAATAGGCATACCATATAATCCACCATCATCACCCATTTGTGCTAAGCCTGGATCTGTTAACCAATCACCTAATACCGTATCTGATAAATCTAATGTATAATCTTTCCAGTTATTATAACCAATCGGACCATTAATAAAGAAGATTGTTGGTGGAGCTGATTTTGTAATTTCTGCCCTTAATGTTTGCTCATATGTTCCACTTGCTGCAGTTGTCATTTTGACTTCCACACCAGTTTCTTCCGTATAAAGCTCTGCTAAATCTTCAATTTGGTCTGCAATTTCAGGTTTAAAGTTTAAGTAATATACCGTACCTTCTCCTGCAGTTGTTCCACCGTCACCTGTGGATGTATCTGTATCGGAATCAGTTTCTCCGCCACATGCGATTAAAACAGATGCAATCAGTGCAGATGTCACACCTAAAGCTATTTTCTTCCAATTCTTCTTACTCATTTGTCTTACTCCTCCTAAAATAATAATGTTTTTAATTATTTCAATATGTAATTCGTTTAGTTAAGAAACATTTCAACGAACAAATCAGTGCAACCGATTGCGTTCCATTCTAAAAAAATTTCAAAAATGATACTTAACTTGGTTAAAGTATAGCACTCGAAGAAAGCGATTTCAAGAATTATCCTATTATTGTATCACTTTTCTCTAAAACATTGGATTGAAGGCATTTAAAAATCACCTTACTACAGTAAATGTAATAAGGTGATTTCATTAATTGCATTATACGATATCATATACTTCATAACCAAGATTTTCCAATACGTCACGGGTTTGATTTGAATTTGGACCCGTTGTTTGAAGAGTTATCTCAATGTAATCTTCAGGACGGTTTACAAATATATGAGTAAGGTTAATTTGGTGGTCCGCTAGACCTTTTGAAATTTGAGCAATAATACCAACACGATCTTCTGGTGTAACGACAACAATTCGTGCACCTTCGTCTTTATAGCCCGTTAATTCAATCAATGCTTTAAAAATATCTTTATGCGTGATAATCCCTTTAATTTCATTGTCTCCATTTAATACGGGTAATACTGTAATATCATTATTTGACATAATTAGCGCAGCTTCTTCTAATAGAATGTCTTCGTGAATTGTTTCAACATCCTTAATCATAAGGTCTTTAATAATCACCTTATCAAATAGGTAATTCATTTCATAAATACTTAAACTACTGACCTTAGAAGGTGAATTGAGTGCGATAATTTCTTCCGTTATTAATCCTACAAATTTTCCATTTTCAACGATTGGAAGACGATGAAAACCATGTTTTTCCATTATACTTACAGCATCTGATATTTTAATATCTGGTGTTGCAGTTATAACATCTTTTGTCATATAGTGCTTAACTTTCATCTATTATCCCCCTAAATATGCTTTCTGAACTTCATCACTCTTTAAAAGTTCTTGACCTGTTCCTTCAGCGACAAATTTTCCCGTTTCAATAACATAGCCACGATCTGATATTTTCAAAGCGGTATTCGCATTCTGCTCTACCAATAAGACTGTTGTTCCACGTTCATTAATTTCTTCAATAATTCTAAAAATTTCTTTAATAAATAGTGGAGCTAATCCCATTGATGGCTCATCTAATAGTAGTAAATCAGGATTCGACAATAATGCCCGTCCCATTGCAAGCATTTGCTGTTCACCACCAGATAGAGTTTGTGCATCTTGATGAATTCTTTCTTTTAGTACAGGAAAGCTTTTAAAGACTCGATCGATATCTTTTTTTACTTGCCCTGAATCCTTTCTTAAAAAGGCACCCATTTCAAGATTTTCCATGACAGACATCCCATTAAATACATGGCGTCCTTCAGGCACTTGTGAAATTCCTTTGGCAACAATTTTCTTCGTATTGCTTTGATGTATGGGCTCATTTAAATAGATAATTTCACCTAACGTTGGTTTCTTAAGAGCAGAGATTGTATTTAATATGGTGGTTTTTCCAGCACCATTAGCCCCGATTAAAGAAACAATTTCACCTTTATTGACATTAAATGAGACACCTTTGATTGCTTCGATTACCCCATAATGAACACTTAAATTTTCAACTTGTAGCATTTAATCACCACCTAAATATGCTCGGATAACATGATCATTCTTCTGTATTTCACTCGGTGTGCCTTCTGCAATTTTTTTTCCATATTCTAATACAAAAATTCTTTCAGCACTATTCATGATGACATTCATATCATGCTCTATTAATACAATCGCTAAATCATATTGACGATGTACTTGGTCAATCAGACGAGTTAATTCTTTACTTTCACTTGCATTCATTCCGGCTGCTGGTTCATCTAAAAATAAAAGTTTTGGCTTAGTTGCTAACGCACGAACAATCTCAAGTTTACGTTGAGCGCCATAAGGTAAATTACTCGCTTTATGATTCGAAACATTTTGTAAATCGAATAGTTCTAGAAGTTCCATTGCTTCTTGTCGCATTGTTATTTCAGATTCATAAAACGTTGGCGTTCTAAAAAATACATCCCACAATTTTGCCTTGTTTTGACCATGCATAGCAATTAGAACATTATCTAGTACACTTAATTCTTTAAATAGACGAATATTTTGAAACGTTCGACTAATACCTAGTTGTCCAATTTCATGGGTTTTTTTGCCACCTAACTCAACGGTGTCTTCGTCGACCATCAGTTGAATTGAACCTTCACTTGGCGCATATACACCTGTTAAAAGATTAAATAGCGTTGTTTTCCCTGCTCCGTTTGGGCCAATGAGTCCAATTAATTCATTCTTTTCAATTGTTATATCAACACCTGAAACAGCTGTTAATCCACCAAAGTGTTTCGTTAGATCTTTAACTTCTAATAAACTCATACTAGCCCTCCTTTTTGTTTTCAACTGGTAAATTTGATTGACCTTTAAAAATTTGGCTCCATTTGAACTCAAAATTCCCAAGTAAGCCTGATGGTTTAAAGAGCATAATCACGATTAATACAAATGCATAAATAATCATTCGCCAAGCACCAAATTGTTGTAGAAACAAGTTAACCATACCTAGAACTGTTGCTGCAACGACAGAACCCGTAACACTACCAATTCCACCTAATACCACAATAATTAAAACATCAATTGAGCGATCAAATGTAAATTGGTTAGGATTAATAACGCCTAAATATGAAGCATGGATGGATCCTGCCACTGCAGCTGACATAGCCCCAATAATAAATGCTTGAACTTTTAAACGAGTCGTATTTAAGCCTAAAGATGAGGTTGCAATTTCATCTTCACGAACAGCAATCGTTGCTCTTCCATGACTACTATTTATATAATTAACAATGAGTAACACAACTAAAATCATTAAAATATAAGATAGTC
>CAZTXI010000042.1:0-9491 GCA_964617265.1 uncultured Carnobacteriaceae bacterium
GTTCTCGAATTTATTCGTCAAGCCGCCCATGATGAGAACACAGTTTCAATAAAAATGACCTTATATCGAGTTAGTAGAGACTCTGACTTAGTGGAATCACTCATCAAAGCAGCGAAATCTGGGATTCAAGTCACCGTTCTAATGGAATTAAAAGCACGATTTGACGAAGAAAATAATGTGCTGTGGGCGAAAGAGATGGAAGAAGCAGGAATTCATATCCTATATGGCATGCGTGATTTAAAAACACATAGTAAAATTGCGATGGTTACCCGAAAAGTAGGTAGCGGCTTTAAGCGTTACGTTCATTTAGGTACCGGCAACTATAATGAAAACACCGCCAAACTCTATACCGACATGGGCATTTTAACCAGTAATGATATTATCGGACAAGATGCGACTGACTTCTTTAATTATTTAAGTGGTTATTCCATCCAACCAGACTATAATCAACTCTATGTTTCACCATTCCGTATCCGCGACATGTTTTTAGCTAAGCTTGATCGTGAAATGAGACATCAAAAAGCGTACGGTAATGGACATTTTATCGCAAAAATGAATTCCTTAACCGACAAAGTCTTGATTCAAAAGATGTACGAAGCCAGTCAAGCCGGCGTTAAAATCGAGTTAAACATACGAGGGATTTGTTGTTTGATTCCCGGTATCCCGGGAGTAAGTGAAAATATCTCAGTTCGTAGTATTATCGGACGCTTTTTAGAACACAGTCGAATCTATTCATTTCATAATAATGGACAAAACGAACTGTTCTTATCATCGGCCGATATGATGACTAGAAATATGGAAAATCGAATCGAGATTGCATTCCCAGTCTTAGATAAAAAGATTCGAAAAGAGATTAGCCATGCACTAGATCTCTTCTTTTCAGATAATCTAAAAACATGGGTCCTCAACCAGAATGGCCACTATGAAAAATTACAACCCAATAGCGAAAAGCCAATTAGTGCTCAAATTGAATTCATGAAAATGGCACAAGCGAACGCTAACCAACAGAACCAAAGTAAACAAACAGATAAGTGGTTTGCTCGATTACTCAAACAATGGCAAAAATTCCGAACATAACTTAAAAAGAGCCTTAATCACTAGGAGATACACTCCTTTTGATTAAAGCTCTTTTATATTATTCAAATTTATCTTAGTGGATTCCAGTCACGGTGTACTTCATACATCAGAATACTCGCTGCAACACTTGCATTCAGACTTTGAATATCACCTTTTATCGGAATCGTAATCATTTCATCGACTTGTTCTTTAACTAATCGTGACATACCTTTTCCTTCATTACCGATAATTAAACAAATTGGTGAATCTGTGTTCCAATCACGGTAATCTGTCCCATCCATATCTGTTCCAAAAATCCAAAGCCCACGGTCTTTTAATTCTTGAATCGTTTGCGATAAATTCGTTACGCGCGCAACTTTGACATGTTCAATTGCACCAGCAGATGATTTTGAAACAGTCGATGTTAAGTTAGCTGAACGACGGTTCGGAATGATAACACCATGCACTCCTGTCGCATCCGCTGTACGAATAATTGACCCTAAGTTATGTGGGTCTTCCAATCCATCAAGCATAACAAAGAAAGGACGCTCACCACGCTCTTCCGCTACTTCAAATAACTCATCAATTGTCGCATATTCTACCGGACTAGATGATAAGACAACACCCTGATGGTTTTGGTGATCGCTTAATGTATCTAATTTTGATTTTGGAACAAAACTAATAACAATTTTTTTGCGATTCGCTGCACTCACAATATCATCAATTGCGCGTCCACCAATACCTTCTTGTACAAATAACTTATTGATTTCACGATCTGAATCTAATGCTTCCCTAACTGGATGACGGCCAATTACAAACTCTTGTGATTCTTCTTGCTGAACTCGTTTCGGCTCTTCTCTTCTTCGTTTACTCATTATACACGGCCTTTCTGTTGATCAATAAACTCAATCGACCAATCGATTAGTTCATCTAATCGTTCTGTTTGTTTAGTTAAATAAAGATACCCCATCAGTGCTTCAAAACCTGTTGACTGTAAATAAGTATGGATATCTGTATTTTTTGCTTTTGTATTAATTTTTGAATTACGACCACGTTTATAGAAACTTTCTTCTTCTTCTGTCAGCAAGTCCTCTTCTAACATCACTGAGATAATACTCGCTTGGGCTTTTGCTGAAACATAATTCGTAGCCATATGGTGTAATTGATTGGGTTTTGTTTGCCCTTTACTCAATAAATGCTCACGAATCGTCAATTCATAAACCGCATCTCCCATGTAAGCTAGTGCCAATCCATTTAACAATTTTGCATCTTTTTCATTCATTTATTTATTCTGCTCTTTTCCAACGAATACCTTGATTCGTATCTTCTAGTATAATACCTTCCGCTTTTAATTGATCTCGAATGGCATCTGCACGCGCAAAATCTTTTGCTACTCGTGCTTCTTCACGTTCTTTAATTAATGCATCAATGTCTTCATCAAGCATTTCATCTTGCTTTAAATCTTCCAATCCAAATATAGACAAGATTTCAGAAATTTCTTCTAACATAAATTTCAAAACATATTTAGAGACTTGTGGTTGTTCAATCACTCGATTTAAGTCGCGAATCATATCATAAACACTTGTCATACCATTTTGAGCTTGGAAGTCATCATCCATTGCTTTTGTAAACTCAAAAACATGGTCACTAAATGCTTTAATCGCTTCTGCATCATTCGGTAATGAATCATCCGCTGTCTCAAGACGGTGGTAGCCATTATTAATAGCCGTTTTAATGTGTTGTAAATTTGTCTTCGCATCTTCAAGTGCCGTTTCTGTATAGCTAAGCGGACGACGATAATGTGCCGTCGCTAAGAAGAAACGAAGAACTTGTGGGTCAAATTGTTCGCGTAAATCTTTAACCAACTTAAAGTTACCGAGAGACTTACTCATTTTTTCATCATCCATCGTCACAAAACCATTGTGCATCCAATAGTTCGCAAACGGCTCACCGTTAGCAGCCTCTGATTGCGCAATTTCATTTTCATGATGTGGAAATTGTAGGTCTTGTCCTCCAGCATGGATATCAATCGTTGTACCTAAATACTTTTTAGCCATTGCTGAACACTCAATATGCCAGCCTGGTCGACCTTGTCCCCAAGGTGAATCCCAACTGATTTCACCATCTTTAGCACTCTTCCAAAGCGCAAAATCAATCGGTTCTTCTTTTTTATCGGTTGCGTCTTCTTCCAGACGCTCACTTCCACCCGTACGCAATTCATCCACTGTGATTCCACTTAACTTACCATAACCATCAAATTTATTGGTTCGGTAATAGACATCCCCATTCGATTGGTACGCATAACCATTCTCAACCAACGTTTCAACTAATTCAATAATTTCAGGAATTGTATCCATTACACGAGGATGATGCGTAGCTTTTTTGACATGCAAAGCTTCTGTATCTTCAAAAAAGGCAGCAATAAACTTCTCTGCCACTTCAGGCGCTTCGATTTTCAATTCTTTAGCTGCATTAATAATCTTGTCATCTACATCCGTGAAATTAGAAACATAATTTACTTCGTAATCACGATACTCAAAATAGCGACGAATCGTATCAAAAGAAACTGCACTACGCGCATTTCCAATATGAATATAGTTATAAACTGTCGGACCGCACAAGTACATACGGATTTTTCCTTCTTCAATCGGAATAAAATCTTCTTTTTTTCGAGTTAGTGTATTATATACCTGAATCATCATTTTAAAACTCCTGTCCATCAATAGTTCTTCTTATTATACATCATGTGACTGATAAAAGGACCATTTCAATGAAATGAATTCCTCTTTTATCTTATCGTGTCCAATCGGGTTGGTCTACTTTTACTCACTGAAATTCGATTAAAATAATAAAAACCTATTTTAGAAGTCAATCATCGTTAACTTCTAAAAATAGGTTTCGGTTAAATGACTTAAGCTTTAATCATTTCTAATGCTTCGTCTAAATGAGATAAGATTTGTTCCTTACCTAATAGTTCAATCGCATCTCCTAATTGAGGACCGTGTTGTTGACCAGTTGTCGCAACACGAATCGGCATAAATAAGTTTTTACCTTTCACGCCAGTTCCTTTTTGAACAGCTTTGATTGCTGCTGAAACTTGATCGGCTGTAAACTCATCTAAACCATTTAACTCTGCTTTAAATGCTTCCAATACAGCTGGAACTGTTTCACCTGCTAAAATTTCACGTTCAGCTTCAGACCATTCAATTTCTTGATCAAAGAATAATCCTGCTACTTCAGGTAATTGAGCTGCGTAACTCATTTGGCTTTGGTAAAGTGAAATCAGTTTTGTATAGTGCTCTAGTTCTTCAGCTGAAGGCATTTCATTCACATAACCTTTTTCTTGTAAGTGAGGAATAACTAAGTCTACTAACTCAGTAACTTCCAACTCTTTTACATACTCATTCGCAATCCAGTCTAATTTCTTCGCATCAAATGCGGCTGGTGATGTACCTAAGCGAGTGTAGTCAAAGATTTCAACAAACTCTTCTTTTGAGAATAGCTCATCTTCACCAACTGGCGACCAACCAAGTAATGTAATAAAGTTAAATAATGCTTCTGGTAAGTAACCTAGCTCACGATAGTCTTCAATAAATTGCAGGACATTTGTATCACGTTTACTTAATTTTTTACCTGTTTCAGCATTAACAATTAATGTCATATGACCAAAACGTGGTGCTTCCCAACCGAATGCATCATAAACCATCATTTGTTTAGGTGTATTTGAAATATGGTCATCTCCACGTAGTACGTGTGTGATTTCCATATAGTGATCGTCTGCAACTACAGCAAAGTTGTATGTTGGCATACCATCACGTTTTTGAATAACCCAGTCGCTTCCAACTGATTTTGATTCAAAAGAAATTGGACCTTTTACTAAATCTTCAAATTCATAAACGCCTTCTTTCGGTACGCGAATACGAACACTTGATTCTAAACCAGCCGCTTCTTTTTCAGCTTGTTCTTCTGCAGTTAAGTGAGCACATTTACCACTGTAGTGCGGCATAATTCCTTGTGCACGTTGCTCTTCACGTTCTGCTTCTAACTCTTCTGGTGTACAGTAACATTTATACGCTTTATCTTCTTCTAATAATTGCTCCACTAATGGATTATAAATGTCTAAACGCTCAGATTGACGGTAAGGACCGTACTCTCCACCCACATCTGGACCTTCATCCCAGTTAATGTTTAACCATTTCAAGTTTTCAAGCTGGCTTAATTCACCGGCATCTACGTGACGCTTACGGTCTGTATCTTCAATACGGATAATAAATTCTCCTCCGTAATGTCTCGCGAATAAATAGTTAAATAATGCGGTACGTGCATTTCCAATATGCAAAAATCCTGTTGGACTTGGTGCATAGCGTACACGAATTTTTTCAGTCATTTTGTGTTTCCCCTTTCAAGCCTTTAAAAATATTTTTTCTATTAATAGTTATCGATTGCTCTTTGTTCATCTGCTAATTTCGCAAAAATCATACGCCCAGCATTTGTTTGTAGTGAACTTGTGACTAGCACATCTTTTTGTTCGTTAATATGATGTTTTCCTTCTTCTACAACAATCATTGTACCGTCATCTAAATAAGCAACACCCTGTGAGCGTTCCGTTCCTTCTTTTACAATTAACACACGCATCATTTCACCTGGAATAACAACTGGCTTTAATGCATTAGCTAATTCATTGATGTTTAGGACTTGTACATTTTGGAATTCAGCTACTTTATTTAGGTTGTAGTCATTTGTTACAACAACACCATCTAATTTCTTAGCAAGAACTACCAATTTCATATCCACTTCTTCAGCTTCTGGAATTTCTTGTTCATCCATTTTTACTTGAACGCGGTCTGCCTTTTGTAGGGCATTCAGTATATCTAACCCTCTACGTCCACGAACTCGTTTCAATGAATCCGATGAATCAGCAATGTGCTGTAATTCTTGTAAAACGTGATACGAAACTACAAAAACACCTTCGATAAAGCCCGCTTGAATGACATCTAAAATTCGACCATCAATAATCACGCTAGTATCTAGAATTTTATATTTGTTGAAATTGTCCCCTTCTCTACGATCGAGAACTTCATTTTCTTCTTTTTCTTCACTACGAGCCATGAATATACGACGTATTTCTTCACGTCGAGAGGAAGCAAATTCAAATCCAAAAAATGCTCCTACTGCAGTGAATATAACTGGAATCACATTACTAATTCCTGGAATGTTAAAAGCTATAATCGGTAAACTAACTAACCAAGCAACAATCAATCCTGCCGTTGCCCCCGCTGTCCCAAACATAATATATGATGCACTTAATGTCTGAATATAATCTTGAAGCTTGTGGAAAGCATTAATAACTGGTTTTGTTGCAATTAAACTAACAATAAATCCAATAATTGCTCCTACAATCATACTCACAAAGGGAGAGTGGACCCAAGTCGTTTGTGGTAATAAATAAATGAATAATTGCGGCAAAAAATTATATCCAATACTACCGAATACGAGCACAATCGTAAAACTAATTATTTTTGATAATGTAATCATATGATTCTCCTTTCTATTTTTATAAAAATCAACGTTGTTATTATAGCACTTTATTTATCACTTCTTGAAGCGTTACACATCCGATTACTTCAATGTTCTTCGGTATTTCCCAACCATCTAAATTATTTTTCGGAATAAAAATTCGTTCAAATCCTAATTTAGCTGCTTCATTAACGCGTTGTTCAATATGAGATACGCGTCTAATTTCACCCGTCAAACCAATTTCACCAACAAAGCAATCTTTGGCTCTGGTTTCAGCATCTCGATAACTTGAAGCTATACTGACCGCAATGGCTAAGTCAATCGCTGGTTCATTTAGCTTAACACCACCAGCTGTTTTTAAATACGCATCGTAATTTTGTAAAAGTAAACCGACTCGTTGTTCTAGTACGGCCATAATTAATGATACACGATTATAATCTAAACCACTCGCCGTTCGTTTGGCATTTCCAAAAGATGTAGGTGTTACAAGAGACTGCACCTCCACTAGCAACGGTCTTGTTCCTTCCATTGCAGATACAACTGCTGAACCCGAAGCACCATCTAATCGTTCCTCTAAAAAGAGTTCCGAAGGGTTAGCCACTTCTCTTAGTCCATCTTCACGCATTTCAAAAATTCCAATTTCATTTGTTGAACCATATCGGTTTTTTACTGCACGTAGCATACGATAAGTTTGATGGTTATCTCCTTCAAAGTACAACACCGTATCCACCATATGCTCTAACATACGCGGACCTGCGATACTACCGTCTTTCGTTACATGTCCAACAATAAAAATTGTCACATCGTTTGTTTTAGCTAGTTGTAGAAGTAAAGCTGTCGACTCACGTACTTGCGACACGCTACCTGCTACACTATCTTTATCCGGATGAAACATTGTTTGAATGGAATCGATAATAATATAATCCGGTTTTATTTGTTCAATTGTTTGAACAATTAAACTTAAATCTGTTTCTCCATAAATATAAAAATCAGTATCTGAAATTGTCAATCGTTGCGCACGCATTTTGATTTGACTCGGGCTTTCTTCTCCCGTTACATATAATACAACGCCGCCTAATTGATTCAGTTCAGCAGATACTTGAAGTAATAAAGTTGATTTACCAATCCCTGGATCTCCACCAATTAAAACGAGTGATCCTGGCACAACTCCCCCACCAAGCACACGGTTTAATTCGTCTAAACTTGTAGCCACTCGACCAGCTTGTTCAACTTTAACATCTTTCATTTGTTGCGCTTTCGCCATTTGATTGGATAAAGAAACACGGCTTCTACGATCTTTCTTACTTGTCTCGTTAATAACAACTTCTTCTTCAAATGTATTAAAACGTCCACACGATGGACATCTTCCTAAATATTTAGGAGACTCTGTTCCACACTCTATACATACAAATACGGTTGCCTTTTTCTTAGCCATGTTAACGTCCTTTCAAAGTCTTAGTTCTTAAAAGCGTCATTACTAATTATATCATAATAATCTTCAATTCGTTGGGTTTGTGGATAAATATATTCACTTTTTCTAATTTCAGGATTAGTTTTTTCCTGACGAACCAAATCCACCTGTTCGAACATTAAATTCATCCATCTCATCATCTATAATCGCATATGGAGTAAAAATGCCCTGAGCAATACGGTCACCTTTTTTTACCGTGTAATCTTCTAAACCATAATTGATTAACTGAACAAATATCTCACCTTCATTATTTGGATTCCCATAATAGTCTGAATCAATAATGCCAATGCCATTTGGTAAGGACAGGTGATTCTTTAATGGGTTACTCGAACGGTTAACCAGCATTAAATACTCCGTTTCAGGCATATACGCCTTAATTCCTGTCGGTACAAGTGTCGATTTAAGGAAAGTCTTATTTTCTTCAACAACTTTCCCTTCTTGCATCATTGCTAATCCATTATTTTTCATTAGAGCATTCCAAATTGATGGAATCGTAATGTCTACAGCCGCTGAAAAATCATAACCCGCTGATCCTTTCGTCGCCCGTTTCGGTAAAGTGATACCTTTATCTGAATATTTTGTTACAATTTCAAATCCACGTACTTTCTCCATAACTACTTCTTCCTTTTCTATCGCTCTTTTCTTTTATCATTTTACATGAAATTGTAGAAGGAATCTTAACTATTTAATGAATAAATCAATTCAATTTCGATACTTTCGGATCAATACAATATTATTTGAATTCGTGATATAATGTGTTACAGTTACTTTGGATTAATGAGTGTAATTTCTCACTAAGGAGTGTTGAATATGAAGATAACATTAAAAAGTGAAGCAATTGAATGGTTTGAAAATAAATTCCCTCTAAACGAAGGAGAAGCTGTTCGTTTCTTCGGTAAAACTTACGGTAGCACCGAAGTACATGATGGTTTTTCAGTAGGTATGCAGATGGATACAGCTGAATCCCATGATGATATATTAGCTTTAACAGAAGAAAATGGTCGGAAATACTTTACAACTAAAAATGATGAATGGTTTTTTGAAGGATACGATTTAGAAATTGGCATCGGTGATACATACAACGAACCATACTATCATTTTATCGATCAAAAGAATCCTGAAAAGACAGCTGATTCTGTTTCAAGTGCATCAAAAAAAGCTTAAATAATATAACCTTTAAGGTGGTATTGATGATATAAAATCAATACCATCTTTTTTATGCAATTATTTAGAAGTGAATATCGAAGCTACAGTGTGATACTGCGGCTTCTTTTGTTGTTTTCTTTCCTAATCAATTAAACCAAATTCGACTACATAGGTTCCTAAACGAACCAAAAAACACTTTACTTAATCTTCTGTTTGAATAGAAGGCTAAATAAAGTGTTTTTAGTAGGTATAAAAAAACTCCGCAAGCAGGACTCGAACCTGCGACAGCGTGATTAACAGT
>CAZTXI010000043.1:0-9404 GCA_964617265.1 uncultured Carnobacteriaceae bacterium
CGGTCAACGTTAATGGTCAGTTATAATAGAACAAATAGCTAAAAGAATAAACTAAAACCCACTAACCGGTTGGGTATATAGTGGGTTTCTATTTATATTCAACTTAAACTTTATCTTCTCTGTAGTAAATATTTCCAATATCTTTTGGATTAGATGGTAACCACGGTTGTCTGGTACGAGCTGCATATACTGTTAAACCATCTCGACCTAGTTTCTGAGAACGATTCGAGGTGGTGTATTTTTCATCTGTTCCTTCTAAAATCGATTTTGCGAGTGCAGTATTATTTTCTAAAACTATTTTATCCAATTCGAATGTTTCATGATTCACCAAAACACGGTCATATAAATGACTGTAGTCTTGCAATTTAACTAACGCATCATAATGTTCTTGAATACTTGGGCTGTTATCAAAAACAATTAAAGTTGGATGTGAAATGGCATCACCAAAAATAGCAATCCGTTCTTCTGGAATAATAAAAACCATATTACCTGGACTATGTCCGGGTACGTGGAATGGTAGAATTGTTAAACCACCTAGATTAAATGTAATATCTTCATCTAAAGGGATATATGGCTCTACCCTTGGTTGTATCCATAAATCTGGATTTTCCTGAAAATCACTTGGTCCATATTTCTTCATTAAGTTTCGTCGTAATTCAACAGCACTTTGTGTAGCGACCATATGAAAATCTCTTTCATTTAAATAAGCTTCACCAAACTGAGCATCCCCACCGATATGATCAGGATGAGCATGTGAGGCAATTAAAGTGATGGGTAAATCTGTAATCGATTCAACTAATGACCTTAAATCACCATAGCCCCATCCCGTATCAATCAAGACGGCTTTTGTCTCGCCGACAATTAAATAGCAGCAAACATATGGCATTGAAATACGGTAAATTCGGTCCGTTACATTCTCAACATTAAATAACACGTTTATCGACTCCTAGAATTTGTCATTTAAATGAGTATAACGAAAAAGGATACTGAATGCACAGTACCCTTACTTATGAAAACTATTAATTTTACTTACGATCTTTGTCAAATATCATCTTAACCAACACTGAAATAATACCCCATAACAAGCCGGCTAATGGCCAAATAATCCATGAAATGTGCCATGCGCCTGTTAAAAAACTCCAAGCTAGATAGACAACTGTAATGACAATCCAATAAATTGTAGCTATAGGCTCAATTTTCTCTTGGTATCGTCTTTCAGCTACACTATATTCACCAATACTCAAAGCTTTTTCATAGGCAGATTCAACCATACCATATTTTACAAATTGGTAAACACCTATTCCAACCATTATTAATAAGAGTAAAATACCATAACGTTCAATTAATAATTCTTGTCCCAAAAAAGCTAAGAAAATTAGGGGAACAGCGGATGCAATACAAAGCATCACACCCAGTGGAATTCGATAGCGCTCACTTTCTTTGAAGTGTCTAAACTGGTCTTCTACTATTTGGTAATCCTCATCCGTTAAATAAAATATATCCTCTTCGTCCTCTAATGACTTTTCAAGGGATTCAAGCTTCAATCCACTCTGAATAAATAAGCCCACTGCCGCAGCAACTAAAACTAAAAGAAGAATAACGCCAATTTCAGCTAATTGAAATGTACCCAAAGTCGGTATAAGACCTGCACCTAACATAATCATTAAAATACCCATTGCTATTTTATTTGATTCTAAATCATAGGCTTCAATCAAATAATTTGCTTCTTGTAGTGTATTGGTTGAATAATCATTCAAGTCTTGATGTTGATCATAACCTAAACTTTCTAATAACTCATCGAGTTCACCCATTTCAATAATAATTGTGCCTAAGGCTTCACTCTCTGTTTTACCATCCGCTAGTAATTCATCAAATCGATCCATCGCATTGAGTAATAAGTCATTTTTAATCCGTTTGATTTCTTCAGTTTCAGGTATATTTTGAAATAAATAATTAATATGTTGTTCAATGGCATTCATATTTATTCACTCCTTAAAATAAATTGGTTTAAAATTTGCTGCGTCGTTTTCCAATCTTCTGTTAGTTGTTCTAATTGAATCTTTCCTTGGTCAGTTAATTTATAGTACGTACGCTTTCGACCTCTCGTTTCTTCTTTTGAAAAGGATGAAATAAATCCATTCTTTTCTAAACGGTTAAAGGAAGAATATAACGTGGTCTCTTTAATGGTATAGACATCATTCGTGCGATCCCGTATATATTTTGAGAGTTCATAACCATAAGATTCTCCATGTGATAACCGAAATAAAATCATTAAATCATGAAATCCCCTTAGCATATCACTATTTACCGCCATATCATCCCTTCTTTCATTTGTTCCTATCTTTACTCCATCTGTCATAGTAATATTATCACTTTTACTACGACAGGTAAAGTAAATAGTTTGTAAATTTTCTAAAATAAAAAAAGACCTATATCCGAAGATACAAGTCTTATATAGAGGAGTTATCTATTTTTGATAATCACTTCTGGTACACTAATATGTGGTCTTTCTTTTGTGTTTGCTAAAATAATGTCGGCGATATCTGCTGGATCCATCATACCGGCCGTTACCGTTTCATCTAAAATGCCATCCCAAAATGGTGTTTGCATGCCACCCATATAGATACCATGGGCTTGTACATTCGTTTGTTCAAGTTCTTTAATCAGGCTTTCTGTGAAACCACGAGCGCCAAATTTACTCGCACAATAAGCCGACTCAGTTACTTTTCCTTCGACACCTGCCGTTGAGATAACATTAATAATCGATCCGCTATTTCTTGCCTTCATATCACCAAGAACTTGTTGAGTACAAAAAATAGTTCCCTTCAGATTCACATCAATCATTTGGTTAATTTGCTCGGCTGTTAAATCTTCTGTCAAAGCAAAGTGACCAACCCCAGCATTATTCACCAGGATATCAATGGGCTGCACGTCTGTTACAATTTGTTTAAACACACTTTCCACATCTTGAAAAGCTGAAACGTCAAGCGCATAAATTGAAAAAGCATCTTTTTTAAAAGTCTTTGTGACTTGTTCTAGTTTTTTAATCGTACGTCCAATTAATGTCACATGATATCCTTGTTCATTATATTTATAGGCTAATGCTGCTCCTAATCCACTTCCAGCACCGGTTATAACGACATGTTTTTTCATTTCATTCACGATTGTTTCTCCCCTTTGGTCATAAGGCATTCATCTGGTTCTTAATCTCTACGTAAACATCCTCAATTTCAGATAATTGAACAAACACTTGAAATTGATTGTTTGCATATAATGACCCTAGAATGCTTTCTGTTTCTTCTAGTGTACCAATTTTTTTGGCCAGTTTGGGAACAATTCGAATTCGTGTGGCACAATGGGTAACAGAGTCGATATTATCAATACCCACTGCATCTATAATCTTTGTTGCTGTATCTTGTACGCTCATCCCGCTTTCCTCCATTTCATAAAGAAAAAAGGAAAGGCCAACCTCTTCTAGCCAAGTTAACCTTTCCTGAATTTCTACTTTATTGGTTGTTTAGTTACGACTTTCTAAAATTTCAGCATCTAATACCGTAACATCCGCTGGAATTTCAGAATCAACTGATTCACCATTGAATAATTTCAGTGCTGTTTCTACACCGATACCACCCATTAAATCTGGTTGCTGTTCAACAGTCATTAACATCGTTCCTGCACCTACAGCTGTTACAGCATCATCGTTCGCATCAAATCCTGTAATTAAAATGTCTTCACCTGGAGTTTTGTTCGCACCGTTTACTGCTTCGATTGCTCCTAAAGCCATCTCGTCGTTAGCTGCAACAATTGCACGAATATTCGGGTGTGCTTGTAATAAGTTTTCTGTAACCGTTAGCGCTTCTGTACGGTCAAAGTTCGCTGTCTGAGAAGCAACAATATTAACGTTACCTTCTAAAGCGTTTAAGAATCCTTCATTACGGTCAATCGCACTCGATGCTCCTGGTACACCTTCTAAAATAACTACTTCATCGTCACTATCTAAGTAGTTTAGCAACTCTTCTCCAGCTGCTTCTGCTGCTGCAACGTTGTTTGTTCCAATAAATACGTCGATATCTGCTCCTTCAACTTCACGGTCAATCGCGATAACTTTAATTCCTTTATCTAATGCACTTTGTACAGCTGGTCCAACTGAAGCTGAATCTTCCGGGTTAATAATTAATACATTAATTCCTGTGTTAATTAAGTCTTCAATATCTGTACTTTGTTTTGCTGGGTCATTTCCAGCATCAACAACATTAATAGCAATACCTAATTCAGCTGCTTTTGCTTCTGCTCCTTCAGCCATTGAAACGAAGAACGGGTTATTTAATGTTGAAATTGAGAATCCAATACTTAATTCTGTGTCTTCTGAACCGTTATCAGCTGGTTCACTTGTTCCACCTTCTTGATCCACTGTACATCCGATTAAAACAAGTCCTAATAGAAATACCGATAAAACACCTAAAATTCGTTTAAATTGTTTTGTCATTGTATAACGCTCCTTTTAATTTTATATACTTTAGTCTTTTTGAATTCTGTCTACTAATACTGCCAATAATATAACGATACCTTTAACAACATCTTGATAGTACGATGAAATACCTAAGATATTCATTCCATTACTTAATACCGCAATGATCAAAATACCTAATAATGTACCGCTAATTTTCCCCCTTCCTCCAGTCATACTTGTTCCACCTATAGCTGTTGCAGCAATTGCATCTAGCTCATAGCCCGTACCTAATGTTGGTTGAGCTGAATTTAGTCTTGAAACTAAAATAAGTGCAGCTAAGGTTGAAGTTAATCCTGAAATAGAATAAACAAATAGCTTCACACGATCTGTATTAATACCAGATAATTGTGCCGCTCTTTCATTTGAACCAACTGCATAAATCTTACGACCTAAAGCAGATTTGTTTAATAAAAGATAAAATAAAATGAAAGCAATAAATAAGATAATAACCGGAACTGGGATACCTAAAATGGCGCCTCGTCCAATAAACATAAGGAAACTAGATCCAACATATTCATCCGCCGTTAAGTTTGAAATTGGCCGACCATTCGTATAAATCAAGGTAAATCCTCTATATACCGTCATTGTAATCAGTGTCGCGATAAACGGTTGTAATTTTGCCTTACCAACTAAAAATCCTGAAATCCAACCCAAACCTAAACCAAAAATTAATGCCACTAAAACAGCTAGTGGAATAGGCATCCCAACGTTTACAATTAAACCAGCAAACAATGCACCTGTAAGTCCTAAAGTAGAACCTACCGATAAATCAATACCGCCTGTTAAAATAACCAATGTCATTCCAAACGCAATCAATCCATTAACAGAAGCTTGTCTTAATAACGTTAAGAAGTTGGTAAACGTTCTAAATTGTGGACTAACTAAAGACATTACAACAACTAATAATACCAATGCAATCAATGCACCATATTCATGGGCATTCTTTTTTATCATATTTTTAATATTCATTCGATTACTCCTCCCGTAGCTAAGGTCATTATGTTTTCTTGTGTGGCTTGAGTACGATTAATAATGCCTTGCAGCTTTCCTTCATGCATCACCGCAACTCGATCACTCATACCAATAATTTCAGGTAAATCAGAAGAAACCATAATAATTGAGATACCTTGTTTCGTTAAATCATTCATAATATCGTAAATTTCTGCCTTTGAACCAACGTCAACTCCACGTGTAGGTTCATCTAAGATCAACACTTTAGGATTTGTTAACACCCACTTTGCAATAAATGCTTTTTGTTGATTCCCTCCACTTAAGTTACCTGTTTTGGTTTCAATACTTTCGGCTCGAATATTGAACATTTTTGAAGAGGATTCTGCGACATCTCTTTCCATTTTTTCATTAATGAAACCATGATTCGATAGCTCATCAAAGTTTGCTAACGTAATATTTTCTCGAATACTCTTATCCAGCAGTAAACCTTGTGACTTTCGATCCTCTGTTACCAATGCAATTCCATGATGCATCGCTTCAATTGGCGATTTCATTTTTGCGATTTCACCATCGATATAAATTTCACCTTGAGTCATCGGACGGTCTCCGAAAATCACGTGCATCAGTTCCGAACGACCTGCGCCCATTAAACCACTTACCCCAAGTATTTCACCTGCTCGAACATCAAAGGAAATATCTTTTAGTAGCTGTTCATCCGAAAGACCCTTCACTTCAAATCGAACATCTCCAATATCTCGATGTCTATGTGGGAATTGTTCTGTCAATTCTCGACCAATCATTAAACGAACTAGCTCTGCATTGGATGTTTCTTTTGTATTCAGTGTTTGGATATAACGTCCGTCTCGCATTACTGTAATACGGTCAGAAATTCTAAAAATTTCTTCCATTCGATGTGAAATATAAATAATCGATACATCATTTTGTTTTAAGGCTTCAATAATCTCAAACAGTCTTTCGCTTTCCGTATCCGATAGAGCTGCAGTCGGCTCATCCATAATAATGACCTCAGCATTGGTCATTAATGCTTTACAAATTTCAATTAGTTGCTGAGTTCCAACCGAAAGTGAGGATAGAACGGTGTTTGGATTTAGATCTAAACCAACTCTTGCGAGTAATTCTGTCGATTGTCTACGCATTTCTTTTTCATCGAGTAAACCAAAGCCTTTTCGAATTTCTTTATTTAAAAATAAATTTTGTTCGATAGTCATGTCTGGTAAGACGTTCAACTCTTGATGAATAAACGAAATTCCATTTTCTTCTGCTTCTTTTGGTCCAGAAAATGCTGTCTCTTCTCCATTAATTTTAATCGAACCAGCATTTTTTTCATGAACACCTGTTAAAATATTCATCATTGTTGATTTTCCAGCACCGTTTTCACCCATCAAGGCATGTACTTCTCCTGGAACAATATCAATTCCAGCATCAAATAATACTTGGTTTGTTCCAAAAACTTTTTCTATATGCTGCATTTCAATTCGCATCGTTGAACTCCTCTCTTAAAAAATGACATCCGCTTGTAAAATAATATTAGAATAAGGAGTCATCTCTCCCGTTCGAATAATGACCTTTGCATTTTCCGTTAATTTTTTAAACTCTTCATGAGAGACAAAAGCTATAGCTTCTTCTTCCAGTTGAATTAAATCCGTCACTTGTTTAAATTGTGTAGGATTGGTTGTTTTAATTTCATCAGCTAATATAATTTTTTCAATTTTCATATCTTTTTCAATTTCTTCTAAAACTTCAATAAAAGTTGGTGTCCCCAATTTTAAGGATATATCAATCTCTTTTACATGGCTTGGTACAGGTAAGCCTGCATCTCCAATAACAATTTGATCGGTATGTCTTAACTCAGATAAAACACGAGCAATCGGACTATTCAATATTCCATTCTTTTTCATAATATTCATTCTCCTTTACTTCTGCTAATGTCGGCATGCCACCTTGGGCACCATATTTTTGGATTGAAATAGCGGCAACTAAGTTTCCAAATCGGATGCTTGTTGTCAGGTCTGCTCCTTTTGATAATGCATAAGCAAAGCCACCATTAAACGTATCACCTGCTCCAGTAGTATCTAACACCGGAACTTTATATGACGCAACATTGACAACTTTCTCGCCATCAAAATAAGCAACGCCTTCTGAACCTAATGTAATAATTAATTTATTTGGGTATCGTTTTAATCCTTCTTCTATCGTTAAATCAGGGAAAAGAACTCTGAACTCACTTTCATTTGGCGTAAAATAAGTAACCTGATCAATCATCGTAGGTTCAATCGATTCAGCGGGTGCTGGATTGTAAATGACTTTGACATTTAACGCTGCACAACTTTCAATCAATTGTTTGACAATCAGCATTGGAATTTCATTTTGTAAAATAACAAAATCCATTTCTGCTATTTCTGGTTTTAACTGCTCAATTCTTGCAGTATCAAAAGCATTGTTTGCTCCAGGTATAAAAACAATGGCATTATCATTATCCACTAATGTAATATGTGCTGACCCTGACTCAACATGTGTAACCCGTTCCACATTTGAGCTGTTTATACCATTTTTTTCTAAATTGTCGATTAGTAAGGTTCCAAATTCGTCTGCCCCTACCGTTCCAACCATGCGTACATCTGCACCGAGTCGAGCAGCTGCAACAGCTTGATTTGCTCCTTTTCCTCCAAAGCTTGTCGTAAACTGAGTTCCTCTAACGGTTTCACCAATTTGAGGTCTTTTCTCCGTTAAGACATTAAAGTCAGTTGAAATACTCCCAATCACCATAATTTTTCCCATAACTCCACCTCTACCTTTTTCATTTTTACTTTTCAATTTTTCTAAGTGTTTCTCGATCTACAAACTTCACTGGTAAAATAATGTTATTATTTGATATTTTTTCACCATTAATCATTCTTAATAATAATTCTGCACCAATGATTCCCATTTCATAAATTGGCTGAGCAATCGTTGATAATCCTGGGGTTGTCAATCTTGCAAATGTAATATCATCATAGCCAATAATTTGAATATCTTCTGGTACTTTTAACCCATGCTCATTGGCTTCCTTTAGTAAAACCATCGCCTGCACATCATTTGCTGCGATAATTGAATCGACATTCGGATAATTCTCTACAATGGTTGTCATAATGCCTTCTGCTTCTTCCGGTCTAAATGACGGTACATCTTGAATATAGTAAGTATGACCCGTTTCTTTAAGAACAGACAAAATACCATTTAATCGCAGTTCAGATTTATCGATATGTTCTAAACTTCTAACAATAAATATTTCTTTCTCCGTTCGCTTTGTAATTTCTTTTGCAGCAAGCTGACCTCCTCTGAAGTCATCACTGGAAACAGAAATTTTTTCCGTTTGTGATGGACGGTCAATCGATACATAAAAGAGATCCTTATCTAACTGGGTTTGATGTTCAATTGCAGAAATAATCCCAGCTATATTATTACTTTTAAAGTTTGTAAGGTACTGCTCTTCTCTTTTCTCATCGTTGTTTACATTCGCCAAAATTAAACCATATTCAGAATCATTTAAATGATTTTCGATTCCTTTTGATAACATTGTTACAAATGGGTTTGTAATATCCGGTAAAAGAACACCGATTAATTTTGATTTCTTTTGAAATAATGAACGAGCAACCTCATTTGGGATGTAGTTCATTTCATCAATTGCTTTTTGAATATTTTTAGCCGCTTTGGTGCTTACATATCCACTTTTATTAATGTAACGTGATACTGTAGCCACCGACACGCCTGATCTTTTTGCAACTTCTTTCATATTCGCCATCTAATTTCACCCCTATATGTAACCGTTTACACAACTAGAATATCACAATCAATTATTTTTGGCAACCATTATTCTTTAAAAATAGGCTTTAATTTGTCGCCAGCTAATATTCATTTTATTTCTTCCTATAATATACATCTT
>CAZTXI010000044.1:0-9395 GCA_964617265.1 uncultured Carnobacteriaceae bacterium
AACCGTATTAGGCGCAGGAGTGATGGGAAGTCAAATCGCTGCGTTATTAGTAAATGCAGGACTCAAAGTTGAGTTACTGGATATTGTAATTGATGAAGAAGATCGCAACAAATTATCAAAACAGGGTTATGACCAAATTACAAACCCAAGAAAGAGCCAATTATATGATGATTCATTCAAAGGAAACCTAACGTATGGTAACTTTGATGACAACTTAAAAGATTCATCCGATTCAGATATCTTTATCGAAGCCGTAAAAGAAGATATCAAAATTAAACATGACATTTGGACAAAAATTGCTAGTGTAGCAAAAGAAGATGCTATTTTAGCAACAAATACATCAGGTATTCCAATCAACAAGATTGCAGAAGCGTTATCTGAAGAAGATAAAAAGCGTTTTGCAGGATTACACTTCTTCAACCCACCTCGTTACATGAAGTTAGTTGAGATTATTCCAAATGCTGAAACGAGCGAGGAAATCTTAACAGAATTAACAGACTTTACAGAAAACGTTTTAGGTAAAGGTGTTGTAAATGCAAAAGACGTACCAGCATTCGTAGCAAACCGTACTGGTACACAGTCAATGTCAGACGCAATGTACCGTGCTGAAAAAGCAGGATTTACAGTTCCTGAATTAGACGCTTTAACTGGAAAAGTTATCGGACGCCCAATGGGTACATATAGACTAGCTGACTTAGTTGGTTTAGATGTAGCGATGTTTGTAGTCGGTGGATTAATGCAAGACCCATCTGAAGCAAAATTCTTCAACCAATCTTCATTAATTATGAAGTTATATGAAGCAGGCGCATTAGGAAACAAAACAAGAAAAGGTTTCTATAAGAAAGAAAAAGGCAAGTACTACGTGATTAATCCTGAAACAATGGAATATTCAGAAGCAGAAAAGCCAAAATTAGAAATCTTAGGTAAGCTAGGTAAAGATCTGAAAGAAAATATGGATATTATTTTCAACGCAGATGACAAAGCTGGAACATTATTATGGGAAACATTAAGTAATACATTCTACTACGCTGCAAATAACGTACCAAAAGCAACGGACAATTATAAAGATATTGACCGTGCGATGGTATGGGGCTTTAACTGGCGTAAGGGACCATTCCAATTATGGGATCTGATGGGATTCGAACGTGTGAAAGAACGTCTTGAAAAAGAATATGGCGAGTTACCAGAATGGGTAGCAAACCGTACAGAGCCTTTCTACACTGAAAATGAATCTTTAGACAAGGTAACACCAGTAGAAGAGTTTATTACTGAAGATGTTTGGGATCGCGACGATTCAAAACTAAGCGTAACAAATAATAACCAATTATTATTCAAATTCCAAACACCAAATAACACTTTAACACCAGGATTAGGCGATGACTTAATCGATGCGGTAGATACATTAGAAAATGGCCATTACTCAAGTATGGTTATCTATACAGAAGGACCGAACTTCAGCGTTGGAGCCAACTTATATGGTGTTAAAACAGCCATTGAAAAAGATAAAGTAGATGAGCTAATCGGTGCGCAAGTAACGAACTTACACAATGCAGTTAACCGTGTTCGCTACTCAACGAAACCAATTGTTACAGCAACTCAAGGTCGTGCATTAGGTGGAGGAGCAGAAATCTTATTAGCTTCACCATACGTCGTAGCAGCTGCAGAAAGTTATATTGGTCTTGTCGAAGTCGGGGTAGGAGTTATTCCAAGTGGTGGTGGATTAGCAGAACTAGCAGAGCGTGTTCTAACCGCACCAGACCAAAAATCAAACAAAATTAATAAAATGGCAGATGTTGTAACAAGAATTGCAATGGGTCACGTAGCAATGAGTGCGTATGAAGCAAAACGTGATTTAATTTTACGCGATACAGATACGATTATTGCAAATGGCGATCACCGTATTGCAGTTGCTTTAGAAAAAGCAGACTTTATCGCTCGTACAAACTATGTTCCACGTACTGAACTGACATTTGAAGCACTAGGTGAAGACTTTACAGCAATTGTTGAAGGTCAATTAGATTCAATGCGCTTAGGAAACTTCATTAGTGATTATGACATGGAATTAGGATTAGCGGTTGCAGATACTTTAGCAGGTGGAAAAGTTCCGAAGAGAACATACGTCAACCAACAATGGATTCAACATCTAGAAAAAGAACAATTTGTTCGTCTAGCGAAGAATCAAAAAACGTATGAGAGAATTGCTCACATGTTAGAGAAGAAAAAACCATTAAGAAACTAAAATTGATTAGAATTCCAGTAAACAAAAGGGGAATGAAATAGTATGCAAGATGCGTATGTAGTAGCTTATGGACGTGCCGCAACTGGTCGAGGAAAAGCCAATGGTGCTTATGCTCACACGAGAGCGGATGACGTCGCAGCTCAAGTATTAAAAGGTGTTATTGAAAGAGTGGATGGAAACTTTGATCCAGCTCTAATTGAAGATGTTATTGTAGGAAATGCTTTCCCTGAAGGAGAGCAAGGAATGAACTTTGCAAGAACGATTGCATTAAGAGCAGGACTTCCTCACACTGTACCAGGACAAACGGTTAACCGTTACTGTTCATCTGGATTACAAACAATTGCTATGGCAGCCAATGCGATTATGGCAGGTCAATCAGATGTTGTAGCCGCTGGTGGAGTAGAATTTATGAGTGCTGTACCAATGGGTGGAAATGAGCCAACAAACAACCCAACACTTCAAGCCGAAGATGTTGGAGCGTCATACCCAATGGGATTAACAGCTGAAAACGTAGCTGACAAGTACAATGTATCGCGTGAAGACCAAGATGCATTTGCAGTTCAAAGTCACCATAGAGCACATTCAGCACAAACAGAAGGCCGTCTAAAGGATGAAATCATCCCAGTTGAAATTAACCGAGTTTCATATACAGCGAACGGTCCAGAAGTAACGAAAGAAATATTTGATACAGACGAAGGAATTCGTCCAAACTCAGATATGGAAACGTTAGCTAAATTACCAACGATCTTTAAAGCAAATGGAAGTGTTACAGCAGCTTCTTCTTCACAAGTAAGTGATGGGGCATCATTTGTTATCTTGATGTCAGGTGCTAAAGTGAAAGAATTAGGAATCAAACCGATTGCTCGCTTCGTAGGCTTTAAAGCAGTAGGTGTAGATCCGAAATTAATGGGAATTGGTCCAGCTTATGCTATCCCAGAAGTTCTAAAATTAGCAGACCTAGAATTAGAAGATATCGACTTAATCGAATTAAACGAAGCTTTTGCTTCACAAGCACTTGCTTCAATTCGTGAATTAGGTATCGACACAGACATTACAAACGTTAATGGTGGAGCAATCGCTCTAGGACATCCATTAGGTGCAAGTGGTGCTATTCTAACAGCACGTTTATTAAATGAAATGTCACGCCGTCCAGACTCAAAATACGGAATCGTATCAATGTGTATCGGAGTTGGAATGGGTGCTGCAGGAATATTCGAATATCTTCATTAAGATGAACAACTGACATTTAAGTATTGATGAAGAACAGAAAAAGGGCTATTTCATCGATCATTATCGGGTGAAATAGTCCTTATTTTTATCAAATAAGGAGAATAAATGATGTCTAAAACGATTTTATATGATGTAAAAGACCACGTTGGAATTGTCCAAATTAATCGTGAGTCTTATCGTAATGCCTTTGGTGAAACGACTTATCAAGAAATTATCGATGTAATGCATGAAATTGATCAAGACGACAACGTAAAAGTTGCCGTTATAACAGGAGTCGGTAATCATTTTAGTGCAGGTGGAGATGTGAATTATTTCCAACAACTAATTGATGAAGGACAGGAAGTTAGTGAAGAAGCTGTCTTATTAACGGGCCGAATGGTAAAAAGTATCAAACAAAACTCAAAACCAGTTATAGCCGCAGTAAATGGTGTAGCAGCTGGAGCAGGGTTAGGTTTAGCAATGGCTTGTGATTTCATCATTATGGGTGAATCAAGTCATCTCGTTACAGCCTTTATCCAGATGGCATTCCCAGGAGATACAGGCTTGCTTTATACACTGCAACAAGCTATTGGGACTTTCCGTACAACACGTCATGTGATGTTAGGTGAGCCGATTACAGCTCAGATGGCTGAAGAATACGGGCTTGCTTATCGCGTGGTAAAAGACTCAGAAATTGCTAATGCCGTAACAGAACTAGCTGGGAAACTTGTTTTTGGCCCAACGCAAGCATTAGGTTACCAAAAAGCACTAATGGCTGAAATGTTTTACCCAGGAATTGATGACTTTAACCAAAAAGAAGCGGAGTATATGAACAAAGCATCAAAGAGTTCAGATCATAAAGAAGCAGTTGATGCATTTTTGAATAAAAGACACCCAAACTTCAAATGATGAAAACGTTTTATGTTAAAATGGTGTTACTATCTTAAAGATAAGGAGCACTTATACATGAATATTAGTCAAATGGAGTATTTAGTCGAAATTGTACGTTCAAACTTTAATATAACAGCTGCCTCGCAAAAATTATATGTGTCTCAGTCAGCGATTAGTCAATTTATTATCAACTTTGAAAACCAAAATGAAGTAGATTTATTTATTCGCAGAAATGGGCGAATCACTAATCTAACGTCAGCTGGAATGAAAATTTACCAGTCTTCACAACGCGTATTAGAAAAATATTATGACTTAGAAAATACATTAAAAGATGCCTCTTCCCAGCAAAAGGGAACAATAAAAATTGGGATTCATCCAACTATATTACGATTATTTTTCACAAGATTTATCCCCCGATTTTTATCTGAAAATAGTGAAGCTTATATTAATGTTATCGAGGGCGGGACACTTGAGTTGCGAGAAAAACTGATTGACCAAGAAGTTCAAGCAGCAATTTTGGTTCATCCAACAGAATTGAATCCAAATGAGTTTGAAGAACATCAGATTATGCGTACAGAAGTAGCCGCATTTATGAGTCCAAATCATCCATTAGCGAAAAAACGTATATTAAAGTGGGAAGATTTAGAAGATTATCGATTCGTTACATACAATGAAAAAGATAAAGTTTATCATCTATTAGAAGAAAAATTAGAAAATCATGGTGGCATGTCTAACCTTCTATTCACTTCAGAATCATGGGACTACATGATTGAATCTGTTTTAGAAAATGAACATATCGCCATTTTACCAACGGTCTATTTTACTCGCTTTATGAAGCGTCTAGATTATATCGGTGTGGTAGAGAAAAGGTTTGAAGACCCGATTTCATATATTCCTGTCTTAGCCAGACCAGTGAAAAAAGTTTACGGAACAGTGGAATCTTTCGTCTTTGACTCGATATTAGAGAATTTCTATCATGATGATGAATCATTAAAATACGATTATTAATAAAAATTCGAATTTTAAAATGAAAGAACTTTATTTTTTGAAAAAAGATGTAATGAATCAGAAAATAAGGAGCAATCAAACATGATAAAAACACGAGTAACTGAACTGTTAGGGATTGAATACCCAATTATTCAAGGATCGATGCAATACATGTCTTTAGGAGAATTAGCAGCCGAAGTATCAAATGCTGGTGGATTAGGACTCGTTCCTTCTATGGCATTCCCAGATACAGAATCACTTCGCAAAGAAATCAGAAAAGTAAAAGAGCTGACAGATAAACCTTTTGGATTCAATATTTCTCTAGTACCGGAAGTTATTGTGCCTGAACTTATCTTTGATTATATTAATGTGTTAATCGAAGAAGGTGTGCCTGTTGTTGAAACATCTGGTCAACGACCAAGAAATTTCATCAAGCCATTTAAAGATGCAGGAATTCCTGTTATTCATAAGGTAACTTCAATTCGCCATGCGATTTCAGCTCAAGATGATGGTGCGGATATTATCGTACTGGTCGGTCAAGAAGGTGGTGGACACCCAGGTATGGATGAAGTTTCGGGCCATATTTTATGGGCTAAAGCCGTTGAAGAACTATCTGTACCAGTCATTGCTGCAGGTGGAATCGTAGACGGTAAGAGTATGTACTCGGCTATGTCACTTGGTGTAGACGGTGTTTTAATGGGTACACGTTTCTTAGCGACGGATGAAATCAACGCACCTCAAAGCTATAAAGAGGCTTTAATGCATTTACCAGAGAATGGCACAGTCCTAACGATGCGCTCGATTCGAAACGCAATGCGTGTGGCAAATAACCCATTTGCTCAAACGATTCTTGAAAAAGAAAAAGAAGGTGCAACACTTGAAGAATTAATGCCTTATATATCAGGTAAACGTTCTTACGATGCTATGCAGGCCGGTAAATTTGACGAAGCACAATTGAGTGTTGGTCAAGGTGTGGGTCGTATCGATAAAATTCTACCCGCTCAAGAAGTTGTAAAAGAAGTTGTTGAAGATTTTTATAAAGCTCACGAGAGAATGGTTGGGCTAGTAAATAATGAAGGCGCCATTCTTTGATGAGAAAGGGTAGATCAATCATGAACAGAACAGAAAAATTAGCTAAATTATATCCAGAAGATATTTTACGATATAGCGATCAACTAACAGATAAAGAAGTCGATTTATTAGTTGAACTACGAAAAGTATTAGAAGAAAAATTAGAACCCGTTTTAGAAGAACATTGGAAAAATGAAACATTCCCATTTACGGAATTTAAATCAGTCATCGATTTAGGATTAATGGACAATCCTGACTTATTTATCGGCCGCGAAGGAGAGCACAAAGTTAGCGAATACTTTAATATGTATCGCTTATATGAATTGGCTCGTACAGATACATCGCTGGCTACGTTCTTCGCTGTACACGCTGGTTTAGGCTATACGACATTGCTACTAGGTGGTTCAGAAGAGCAGATTGCTTATTACGGACCAAAGCTCGCTTCTTTTGAAATGCAAACCTGTTTTGCACTAACTGAACCAGAGCATGGTTCGGATATTGCAGGCGGTATTACAACGACAGCCGTCCGTGAAGGTGATTCATGGGTCATTAATGGCGAGAAACGTTGGATTGGTGGAGCAGGAACCGCTGATGTAATTCCAGTATTTGCCAAAAATCCTGAGACGAAAGAGATTTTATGTTTCATGGTTCCAGGGGATGCAGATGGGCTAAGTGTTGAAAAAATTGACGGTAAAATTGCGTTAAGACTTGTACAAAATGGGCACATTACCCTAGAAAATGTAACGGTTAGCGACGAGACTCGTTTACCAAATATTACGTCTTTTAAAGACGTTTCAAAAATCTTATATACAACTCGTGGAGATGTGACGCATATTGCCTCAGGAACACATGCTGGTGCTTTAAAATCTGCTTTAGAATATGCAGATAGCAGAGAACAATTTGGTCGCTCAATCACGCAATTTCAGCTGATTCAAGAGAAGTTAGCTCGAATGGAAGGGAACGTTGTGACAGCCCTAGGATTGTCCTATCGTTTAGCTACATTACAAGCAGCTGGTGAATTTGCAGAAGTTCCAGCTTCGATCGCGAAGATGCAGACTGCTCGATTATTACGTGAAACAGCAGCCCTAGCCCGTGAAATTGCTGGAGGAAATGGTATCACAGTTGAGCATAAAGTAGCGAAATTCTTTGGCGATGCTGAAGCGATTTATTCATATGAAGGAACGCATGAAATAAATAGCTTAATTATTGGACGACATTTAACAGGCAAAGGTGCCTTTGTATAAAAACTAGTTAGGAATTGAAGAGGTGCAAGATGGAAAGTAAGAAACGATCATACTTAGAAGCAGTAAAACACATTCCAGATAATGCGGTAATCGGAACATCCTCATACGGGATGGGTGGTTTGCCGGAGCAACTAATTGCAGGGGTAGGGGAATATTATAAGGAACATCAACATCCTAAAAATATTACATTTTCTACAACGGCAGGAATTGGGGTCGGAAAAGGCAGAGGGTTGGACCATCTTGTTCAACCGGGCTTGCTAAAGAGAGCGGTCGTTTCTCATATTGCAACGTCACCAATCGCAAATCAAGCAGCACATCAAAACGCTTTTGAACTATTTGTAATCCCGCAAGGCATGATTGGCAAGCTCTATCAAAATGCAGCGAACCAAGGACCAGGCGTCTTCAGTAAAGTTGGAATCGATACGTATATAGATCCAAACCATGAAGGCGGGAAGATGAACGATAAAGCGAAAGAAAGCGAAGATATTGTTGAAAGCATCGAATTGAATGGTGAACGTTGGTTGCATTATAAACCACTACCGATTAACGTTGCTTTCATCAAAGCTTCCTTTGCAGATAAAAATGGTAATCTATCCATGAAACGTGAACCAGCCTTATTAGAGTCGTTATCTTTAGCGATAGCAGCACACAATGCCGGTGGCGTGGTCATAGCCCAAGTAGAAGAAATGGTCGATAACCACACCATTCCCGCTCAAGAAGTTGCCGTACCCGGTATGTTAGTGGATTATGTCGTTGTCAACGAGAAAAAAGAATACCATATGCAAACAGCTGGAACTTACTATAGTCCCGTGTTATCAAATGAAATTCGTGTCGCTCGTGATGCAAAATATTATAAAAAACCACTCGATACGAAGCGCGTGATGGTTCGAAGAGCCAGTCAAGAAATTTCAAAAGGTGCCGTTGTGAACCTAGGAAATGGGATAGCCGCCTCAGTCGGAGAAGTAATCGCCGAAGCGGATGCACTCAAAGACTATCATTTAACAACGGATTTAGGTGCTGTTGGTGGCTTACCGGCAACTGGTTGGGATTATGCGCCGAATATTAATGCCGATGCGGTCATTAATACAGAAGATATGTTCAACTTATATCACGGAAATGGTTTAGATATAGCCGTACTTGGATTTGCACAAATGAATGCAGTCGGTAATATGAATGTCACTAAAATTGGCGACTATTTCATTGGACCAGGTGGTATGATTGACATTTCAAATGGCGCTCGCAAAATTATTTTTGTGGGTACCCATGTCGTTAAAGGTAAAACAGAAATAGTAGATGGAAAAGTTGTGATAACAGAGGAAGGAATCAGTTCAAAATTTGTTAGAGACCTTCAATACACTACGTTTTCAGCAGAATATGCTCACAAAAATGGCAAAGAAATTCTTGTCATAACCGATCGGGCTGTTTTTGATTTCAACAAAGAAGGTCAATTGCGCCTGATTGAGATTGCACCAGGACTTGATTTAGAAAAAGATGTACTAGCCTGGATGGATTTCAAGCCAGTCATTTCAGACCAATTGCGTGAAATGGACGCCGTTTTATTTAAAGATGAGTGGACGAAATCAGATTTACAAATTAACCATTAAACCCTTTTTAGTAAAATCAGGAAAAGAGTAATGTCTTAACGATAGATGTTGCTCTTTTTTTGCGCCAGCTGGAAGTAAATACTGAATTATCCAAACTATGTGTATAATGTTTCTCGGAAAGACAAATAGAGATTAGTAGACAAAAAGAAA
>CAZTXI010000045.1:0-9369 GCA_964617265.1 uncultured Carnobacteriaceae bacterium
AAAAGCACCCCATATATGAATGGAATGCTTTTGCTTCTATTTAGTAATCAATCGATCGGAATCGTCTATAGCTCAAGATTGAAGTTAGGATAAGCCAACTCAATAGTAATGCTGATGCTAATAGTAAGCTTCTTGATTGAATCGTTATGTCCATAAACTGATTAATCGCAGTTTCTGGGAAAAAGATTAACAGCTTGTCTCCAATCATTTCAGGTAACATGCGTACTAGACCTGGTAAGAACATTAAACCAAGTGATAATCCAACACCACCAGTCATTGATTGTAGGAAAAATGCACCGATAGCACTTAATAGTGTGTAGAAAGCTACCATTAAGTATGAACCAACAGCTTTCAGCAGCGTTTCCTCATTCATTAATTCAAGAGGTCCCATTTGGTTGATAGACATGACTCCCCAATCAATTGTTAGTATTCCTATAAGGACCATTGTTGTGATTAAGAAGCTTAGAATGGTTAGGAAGGTTAATTTTGTCATAAAAAACTTCAAACGATTCGGTGTGATTGTAAGATTTGTATGCACTGTCCCTTCAGAGATTTCTTTTGAAATAAACAGAGCTGAAAAGATAATCATTGAAATGGCTGTAACATCAATTCCTAGTGAAGAAACATCAATAACTTGCACACTTGATAAGCTTGATAGTTCAAGCCCTTCTGTTATCCCGATAGTTAGTAAAAAGAACAGACTAAACAATAGAGATAAACCAAACGTTGCTGTTAAAAGATAACGATAACTTGGTATATAAAAGACTTTTTTGAAATCGGCTTTAATTAGTTTCATCATTTGTGATTTCTCCTTTAGCTGTAAATTCTACTTTTCCATTTGTTATTTCGGTAAAGACATCTTCAAGTGACGGCGTTATGCTTGTTAGTTCCGATAAGATGAAGTTAGATTCGAATGCTATTTGGCCAATATCTTCAGGCTTTAGGTTGCGAACTTCCAATCCTTTTTCACTTTGAAATACATCTCCAGTATTCTTTTCTAACACTTCTTTTAGTTGCTTGTCATTATTTGAGTGAACCAATACGTAGGAACTTAAACTTTTGGCATTCATTTCTTCAATGGTCATATCAGCCAGTAATTTTCCTTGGCCAATAATGACAATTCGATCGGCAATGGCCTGTATTTCACTCATTAAATGACTGGATACAATAACAATTTTCCCTTGATCAGCAAGTTCTCTAAACATACTTCTTAGCCATCGAATCCCATCTACATCCATTCCGTTAAAAGGCTCATCTAAAATTACGGTATTTGGATCACTTAACAATGCAGTTGCTACACCAAGTCGTTGTTTCATACCTAGGGAGAATGTTTTAACTTTTTCATCTTTTACTGGAACTAAGCCTGTTTTCGCAAGCATTTCATCGACTCGTCTAAGGTCAATACCGGCTGAAGTGGCAATAATGTTCAAATGTTGAAAGGCAGTCAGGTTTTTATCCAGTGCAGATGGATCGATTAATGTCCCGATTTCTTGAATACTATTTTCCAATTGATTATAGGATTTTCCGTCAATTGATACTCGCCCTTCTGTTGGGTTAACAAGTGATACCATCATTTTCATGGTTGTTGACTTCCCTGCGCCATTTGGACCTAAAAATCCTGTAATAATGCCTGGTTGTAATGTTATACTTAAATGATCTACAACGGTCTTTTTCCCATATTTTTTTGTTAATCCTTCTAGTTTAACCATCTTTATCCCCTTCTCTATGTTTCAAGTAATACTTGTGGGCGCTATCAATATAGTTCTCAGAAAATTTAAATAAAAATAAGTCTTCCTCCGGCCATTGTTCGCTTAATTGAGCTCCACTCTCTGCAACTTGCCGCATATCTGAGTCCTTGTCCCCTACTTTTTCTAGAAACATTTCCCACTTCTTGCCAATTTGAAAGCTGGCAGAACTTTCTATATCTGTTTCATTTAATTTTAAAATCGATGCCTCTAGTACGATTTGTTTCCAATCCCAATAGATTTCAATGATCTGTTCAAACTGTACACCCTCTTCTTCTAACCTATCCGCTGTATTTGAAGGATATTCAACTTGAGCGTATGTCATGATACTTTGCTTTTCTAATCCTAGAATTATCTTCATTAAAGGTTCTAAATCGATTTCATCATCAAGCTTCAGATAGAATTTAACGACGTCTATAATGACTTGATTCATTTTATATTCCATTTCTTTTTGAAATAAAAGCTTCGCCTGTCTATCTAAGATAGTTATAAGCTCATCATTGTTCTCTACATTCTCAATGAGCTCTTTTATTTTACTTAACGGAAAATCTAATCGTTTATAAAATAAGATTTGTTGAAGCGTGATTAAATCTGACTTTGTGTAATAACGTAAATTCGTTTCTGTTCTTTTCGCTTTTAACACATCAATTTGATCATAATATTGAATGGTTCTTATTGTCGTACCAGATAACTCTGCTAATTCACCAATCGAATAATATTCTTTCGCCATTTTTCTCCCTCCTTACTTTAATTTAAACACATAACGTAACGTCATCAGCAAGTGATAAGCCTAATTTTTTGCAAAAAAAACACTATAACCACCAATTCAATGATTATAGTGTTCCTATTTTATTATTCTTACTGTTCCTAGATGGATTTATCCTACATCTAACCAAAGAAGCTAATTAAGATACCAGCAGCAATTGCTGAGCCGATTACTCCTGCTACGTTTGCTCCCATTGCATGCATGAGTAAGTAGTTATTTGGGTTTGCTTTAATTCCTTCATTTTGTGACACGCGAGCAGCCATAGGAACTGCAGACACACCAGCTGAACCAATCAATGGGTTGACTTTCCCGCCAGTGAGCTTGTACATTAATTTACCCATTAAGACACCACTTGCCGTTCCGATAATAAATGCAAAGAGTCCTAAAATAATAATTTTAATCGTGTCAAAGGATAATAAAGTAGCTGCATCCGCTGAAGCTCCAACTGAAATCCCAAGTAATATTGTGATGATATACATCATCGAGTTTTCTAGTGTATCGGCTAGTAAAGGTACCACATTACTTTCACGAATCAAGTTCCCTAACATTAACATGCCTACTAACGAAGTCGCTGAAGGAATGAGTAAGCTAACAAATATGGTAACGACAATCGGGAAAATAATCTTTTCCTTTTTAGAAACTGGTCGTGCTTGAGTCATGACTGTTTCACGTTCTTCCTTCGTCGTCAAAGCCCTCATAATGGGTGGTTGGATGATTGGTACAAGAGCCATATATGAATAAGCTGCGATAGCAATGGTCGGTAAAATATGTTCTGCCAAAATAGTTGCTAAATAAATAGCTGTCGGGCCATCTGCTCCACCAATAATTCCGATAGCTGCTGATTCACTAGGGGTCATTCCAAGTGCTAATGCTCCAAAAAATGCTGCAAAGATACCAAATTGCGCAGCTCCTCCTAATAGTAATGTTTTGGGGTTAGCAATTAATGGTCCAAAATCTGTTGCTGCTCCCAGGCATAAGAAGATTAAAGGTGGGAAAATCCCTAATTTGACTCCTTGATAAAGATAATACAGTAGTCCACCGTTTTCAGTTGCGGTAGCTGGGTCCATTAAGCCCGCTAAGGGTAAATTTGCGAGTAACATTCCAAAACTAATCGGAATTAATAGATAGGGTTCGTATTCTTTAGCAATGGCTAAATACATCAATAATAGGGCTATTCCAATAACAATTCCTTCTTGGATAGTCATGTTCATTAACCCTGAAGTTATTATGAGATCATTAATCGTATCGATCATTTAATTCGAGACCTCCTATAATGTGAGGATTAAATCCCCAGATTCTACACGCTGGTTTGCTTTTACAAAAATTTCACCAATCACTCCATCTGTTGGAGTGACTACTTCGTTTTCCATCTTCATAGCTTCTAAAATAACTAATGTGTCCCCTTTGGAAACAGCTTGTCCAGACTCAACGTTTATTTTTAAAATTGTTCCAGGCATTGGAGCATTGATTTCTGAACCTGCCCTAGTACCAACTTCTGGTGTGGCCTGTTCAGTTTGCACAGGTTGAGGATTGTTATCGGTAGGAGCACTCTCTTGACTAGTTGACATGTCGGCATCTGGCGCTAATTCTCTTACGGCTACACGATATATTTCATCATTGATTTCAATCTCGTACTTTTTCAAAGCTAAAACCCCTCCATTATTAAATTATAATTATTTAATCCGTTTTGATTCTGTTATTTCGAATTTTTTATTTGGTTCATCTTCTGATGCTAGTATCAAAGCCATCAGTTCAGCAACTCGCTGATGCTTATGCTTTGTAGAACCATTGTTCAAATTCTGGGAAAGAGTTTCTGTGTATTTGGATTCATCTGTCGGAATATTGACTGATTCTGGTTCTGCAACCATACGTGCAACTACTTCGATAACTCCCCATAATGCAGCTAATATAGCAAATACAATTGCCATTGAAACAACTGTTAACATTAAACCATCATAGATGCTGATATTTTCCATGTAAATTCTCCTTTATCATCTAAATTATTAACTGTAACGTGCTTGAATACGAATCGGTTCTGCAACAGCTAATTGACTACTATATTTTTCTTTTAAATAGTCCAATCCTACTTGTGGGAATAAGGCATAAGTCAATACATCTTCATCATTCTTGGCTAAGTCTCCTAGTTCTTTTTGTAATTTATCAAACTCAGGTTCTAAGCGATCAGCCGGACGGTAATCAATTACTTCGTCATCTCCAATAATGGACTGTTTAAATTTCTCGTCGACAGGGGCAGGAGTTTTTCCGTAGAATCCTCTGAGGTAATCTTTAATTTCATTAGGTACCATTCGATATTTTTCTCCTGAGAGGACGTTAAATACAGCTTGTGTCCCAACCATTTGACTAATCGGTGTAACTAATGGTGGGAACCCTAAATCTGCACGAACGGAAGGAACTTCTCTAAGTACTTCATCGTATCTATTTGTTGCCCCGGCATCACGAAGTTGTGAATTAAGATTTGAAAGCATACCTCCAGGCACTTGGTAAATAAGGGCTTTAGGATCAGTAAACATCATTTTGGGATCTAAAGTTCCGTCATCTAAATACTTATCGCGAATACCTTTAAAATAATCAGCGATATCTTCTAGTAAATTAATATCTAAGTGTGTATTAAAATCGAATTCTTCAAGTGCTAAAGCGATTGATTCAGTTGGAGGCTGACTAGTTCCTTCAGCTAATGGTGAAATGGCTGTATCTATAATATCTACCCCTGTTTCAGCAGCCACCATGTAGGTCATGTTTGCTACACCACTTGTTGCGTGTGTATGTAGATTTAATGGGACATCAATGACTTTTTGGATGGCAGGAATCAATTTGGCTGCAACGGCGGGAGTTAGTATACCGGCCATATCTTTAATACAAATGGAATCCGCACCCATCGTGGCATATTCTTGTGCTAAATCTTTATAAAAATCAATGGTATGCACTTCACTAATCGTATAGGCGATCGCAAGTTGAGCGTGGGCGCCATACTTTTTCACTGCTGTTAAAGAGGCCTGTAAATTTCTAGAGTCATTTAACGCATCGAAAATGCGAAAAATATCAATGCCATTTTCGACTGCAGTTTTGACAAATTTATCGACTAAATCATCTGCATAATGACGGTAGCCAATTAAATTTTGACCGCGTAATAACATCATCAGTTTTGTATTGTGAGTACGCTTCTTGATTTCACGTAATCTCTCCCAAGGGTCTTCATGTAGGAAACGAATCGCTGAGTCGTAAGTGGCACCACCCCACATTTCCAAGGCATAATATCCAGCTTGATCTAATTTTTCAACAATTGGTAACATGTCGACAGTTGACATACGAGTGGCCATCAGACTTTGATGAGCATCTCGTAAGACTGTCTCATTAAAGCGAATTTCTTTCATAACCAAACATCTTCCTCTCTTTTGGATAATTTATATGCAAAAAGTTAGTCTTTCAAAGTTCTTTCTATCAAATTGTATGTATTCGCTTACAAAGGTTTGGTAGGGTTTATATAAAAAGATACATTGAGTGAATATATAAGTATTCTGGTATTTGTCGATGGGTACTAGTTTAAAGGGAAGTAAAATATTATTAAAGACTGCCACTGTCTTTTATTGAGCCGACTTTTCTATTGGGTGATTGTCGAGAACTAATGATGTCAAAGTAAGTTAAGTGATTTTACGAGAAAGTAGTTCAAATGAATGAGACTATCGAATATATATAATAACTTAATTATATCATAATATTTCACAAAGCAAACTATAGCTTACGAAAACATAAAGATTGGTTTAAAAAATTTTGTAGGAATCGATCCTATTAAATCAACTAGCAATGGTAAAAGTTATTAGTTCAAAAAAAGCACCCCATCATTTATTAAATGACAAAGTGCTCTTAAACAATAAGAATTATATAAAATGGGGTTATTAACAACGAACATATCTACGCTTGAAGCCAATTCGGTCTTTTTCCACTTGTGTTTGTATATTTTCATAAGCGTTTAGAATTTGCGCTTTTTTATTGTCACGCTTTATTTCAACTTCTCCGACTGAATCAGCTATTTTCAATGCCTTTTCGTGTAATGGGATGTAAGAAGTTCCGACCGTGTAGATAAAGTTATTCATTGCGTATTTTGTGCGTTCTGGCATATTTTGAATCGTTTCTTCGACAGTATCTAACATGTTTGATAGTTTATTGAGACTAAACTCTTCATCTTTTCGACTGCCAAGCAACCAACAGTAACAACTCCAGCCGGCGGACATACGCAACTCATCCCCACTATGAATCCACTTGTCTGCAACTTCTTCAGCAATATCTGATTCTGACAATGTAACGGCGACGACGTAATCGGAGAGCATAAAAAAATAGGCATCGTCTATCCAACGTTCATAGTCTTCTATTGTCATAGCTTTCGGATCCGCAATAACTCCTGCAAAATACATAGCATCGTAGTTACCAGTTGCATATAGCTTTTCTGCAAGTTCTTGATTGATTTTAATCTCTTTTCTCATGGGTTTCATTTTACCGGTTGCTACACCAAATACGGGTTCTTGAGCGCCATTCGAAACATAACGCTTTTTGTTATAGTCCGTTCCTAATGCTTCAAGCTCATTCATCACTTCTGTAAATTCCATTTTTATCCATCCTTATAATCTATTTGAACGCTTAAATATCGAAATACTGCTACAACTAATCATTTACAAGATAATCAATGAGTACATAGCGGATGTCCTCATAAGTAATCTCATCTGGTAGTTTTTCCTTTATCGGTTTTAGGGTTTCTGTTCCCATTTCACGGAATGCTTCTTTGATTTTTCTTTTTTTAAGGTTAGGAACATCTGCTTCGAATTCTTCTAATAAACCTTCTTCAGCTGCTTGAGTGAGATGGTTAAGTACAGTTGTTTCTGAAATGCCTCTCTCAATCGCAATCTCGTATGGGGATAAACCTTGTTCAGAATAGTCTACACTCTCTTGATAACTTAACTGATTTGTAAACATTGAAGGTTCTTTTTCTTCTGTAATTATTCTGGGTTTATTAGTCTTTCTGGTTGTTAGAAAGTCATTAATAACAGGTAAAAATTGACCTGAATATTTATCTGCCTTAACGGGTCCAACACCTTCAATCTCCAAAAATTCTTCTTCGTTTCTAGGTAATCTACTAGCCATATCTTCTAATGATTTGTTTGAAAAGATGATATAGGCTGGAACACCTTCAGCTTGTGCGAGTTCATAACGAACTTCTCGTAGGGCATCGAATAATGCTTGATCTAGGTCTTTTGTGACTACTCGACTTCTTGAAGCGGATGTTCCTATATATAGACGCTCCTTAATCGACATTGTAGATTTTCCTAGAAGGAGTTGATTGGCCTTCGAAGTGACATACAATCCTCGATACTCCGTCACACCAATATATTGATGGGCAACTAATCCTGAGATAATATCTCTTACTTGTTGGGTGGAATAATTCTGCATTATGCCATACGTACTCAGTTCGTCAAACTTATTTTCTAGAACACGTTGATTCTTACTACCACGTAGAACATCTACAATTAAGGTCATGCCAAAATGTTGTTTCATCCGTACCATATTTGAGAGAACCATCTGGGCTTCTTTCGTCACATCAATGGTTTGAACTTCGCCCAAGCAACTAGAACAATTTTGACAAGGATCAGATTGATTTTCTCCAAAATAATGTAAGATATGATTTCGTAAGCAACCTGTATAATTCGCGTATTGGATCATTGTTTCTAACCGTTCTTCTGCGAACTGGTCCGAACTTTGGGCGATTAAAAACTTATTTGTCATTATATCTTGTGCACGATACATTAATATCGCTTCGGCTTCTAAAGAATCACGTCCGGCACGCCCTGCTTCTTGATAATAACTTTCAACATCTATTGGTAAATTATAATGGATAACTTTTCGAACGTCTGTTTTATCAATCCCCATCCCAAAGGCATTGGTTGCCACAACGATATTTGTTTTATCATTAATAAAGTCATTTTGAGCTTGGTTTCGTTCTTCTTGATCCATACCTGCATGATATCGACTAACAGCATATCCTTTTTGTTGAAGCGATTCATGAATTTTATCAACTTGTTTACGAGTACTGGCATAAATAATAGTGGACTCTTTTTTTGGCAAGAGTTTGATTAGGGTACGATCACGGTTGTCAGGCTCAAGTACGGTAAATTTTATATTTGGACGGTCAAACGATTGAATAAATACTTCTGGTTGCTTTAAGTTCAATTGTTTAACAATATCTTCTTGTACTAAGCGAGTTGCTGTAGCGGTAAAACTTGCTACAATAGGACGCTTTGGCAATTCGGCCATGAATTTATTAATCTTACGGTAACTGGGACGAAAATCAAATCCCCATTGAGAAACACAGTGTGCTTCATCAATCGCTAATAAAGATATTGGATATTGCTTAATAAATGAAGTGAAACTTTCGTTATCTAATCGTTCTGGTGCAACGTATAGTAATTTCAGTTTACCTTGTCTCACTTGCTGCATCGTTTCTTTGAATGCTTGATTTGAAATGGTTGAGTTTAAATAAGCAGCTGGAATTCCTAATTGTGAAAGAGAATCGACTTGATCTTTCATTAAAGAAATTAATGGTGAAATCACAACAGTCAATCCTGGCAGCAATAGTGCAGATAATTGATAACAAATTGATTTTCCGCCACCTGTTGGCAAAACACCTAGTGTATCTTTACCTGCCAAAATCGTATTAATAATATCTTTTTGACCCGGTCGAAAAGTAGAATAGCCAAAATACTGTTGTAACGTTGATTCTAACTGCACAATATATACTCCTTTGATTACATCATTTTAGTCGTGAAAATTTACTTATCTATAGTAACATAT
>CAZTXI010000046.1:0-1693 GCA_964617265.1 uncultured Carnobacteriaceae bacterium
TTCATCCGTTATTTATTCAGTTTAACATACCAAGTCGTTTTGTAACGGTATCATGCTTTGCCTTACAGCATTTTTCCTGAAAAGAAACCGTTCGTGAAATAGATTTATCGATTATTTTACAACAATGGTGAATAAAATCACAAAATATTATTGCTTTTTTTATCCGTTTTGGTATAATTAAAAATGTAGTTAGTGAAATTCACAACATAGTGCAAATAAACAATGACGAATAGTTTAGGTAGTCAAATTTTATCGCCATTTTTTATCATTTGCATAAAAGCAGCTAAAGAGCTCCCCTCTCTAGCTGCTTCTCCTTTTTCTACTGTCAAATAGATCGGCTGAGCGAATAGTAGAACGTAAAAAAAGCGACTGTCTTTATTTCTAAAGATGGTCGCTTTTCGTATTATCTTGAAATTAAACGAATGACTTTATTTTTAAAGTCTGTATAGGGTGGATAGCGAAACGGTATATCAAATAGAGTTGTTTTTTCCATAATACCTTTTGTATGACTAAACGTATCAAAACTATGTGCACCATGATAGCCACCCATACCACTACTACCAACACCACCAAAAGGCATATTCGTATTCGCAAAATGAATTAGCGTATCATTAATGGAACCCCCACCAAATGAAATATGTTTGATGATATAGTTTTTTAACCCATTTGATTCTGTGAATAAATATAAAGCAAGTGGTTTTTCACGACTACGAATAATATTAACCACTTCATCAATCGATGAATATGAAATAATCGGTAAGACTGGTCCAAATATTTCTTCAGCCATAATTTTAGAACTAAGTAGCGGCTCATCAATTATTGTGGGTTCAATTTTTCGTGTTTTTAAATCACTCTTCCCTCCGTATAAGATCGTTTCATCTTCAAATAGGCTTGTAATTCGATTAAAATGTTTTTCGTTAATTATACTTGGGAAGTCATCGTTATGAAAAACGTCCTCTCCATATAATTTTTCGAAAGCTTGTTGTAGTAAAATAACAAAACGATTTTTAACAGATTCATGGACTAGCACATAATCAGGTGCAATACATGTCTGACCTGCATTAACGGTTTTACCCCAAGCAATTCGTACAGCTGCCTTTACTAAATCGGCATCTTCTGCAACAATCGTAGGGCTTTTCCCTCCTAATTCTAACGTTACAGGTGTTAGTGTTTCACTAGCCGATTGCATAACAGATCGGCCAACTTCCGTACTTCCTGTAAAAAAGATATAATCAAAGTTATCTTTAATAAGTTTTTGTGTCGTTTCTGCTTCACCTTCTACTACGGCAATAAACTCCGTTGGAAAGAATTCTTCCAACATTTGTTTCATTTGTGCAGCAGAATTTGGTGTCATTTCAGAAGGTTTTAAAACAACTGTATTACCAGCCGCAATCGCACCAATAACCGGCACGAACGATAAACTAAACGGATAATTCCATGGTGAAATCACCAACACATTCCCATATGGTTCTTTATGCATCTGACTTTTCGAATAAAAGTGTAACATCGAAGTCGGAACGGTTGTTGATTTCATTAAGTTTCTTAGGTTTTTGATCATATAATTCAGCTCATCATAAATCATCAGCACCTCTGTCGCGTATGATTCAAAATAGGCCTTACCAAAATCAGCTGTTAACGCTTTGGCAATTTTGTCTTTATTTTGGTTCATCATTTCTTTAAAACGTAGTAACAT
>CAZTXI010000046.1:1793-9279 GCA_964617265.1 uncultured Carnobacteriaceae bacterium
CTCTGCTAAGTCCGATGCCACACTGTCACCATATAGCCGTAAAATAATCGGTAAAACAGTCGCATTCGTTTGTCCATGAGGCAAATTGTAAAAGGCAGATAATGCATGAGATAGCGCATGAACATACCCTACATAAGCGCGTGTAAAAGCACGCCCCCCGTAGTAAGATGCAAGCAACAGATTTTCTCGTTCCCTCGCTCCTGCCTCTCCATCATAAACTGTTTTTAAATTTTCTGAAATAAATTGAACCGTTTTTCGGGCATATTTTTTAGTGTCATTTGTATTACTCAATCCTATGTAGGCTTCAATTGCGTGAGTTAATGTATCCATACCTGGCCCGGCAATAAGTGATTTTGGCAAGGTCTTAATTAAATCGGAATCCAGTACAGCTAAATCAGGTGTTAAGACATGATCCATAATCGCAAATTTTTCAGTGCTAGTCGATGAAGTTAATACACTCGCAATGGTACCCTCACTTCCTGTACCGGCCGTTGTCGGAACTGTTACCGTATAAGGTGTTTTTTTCCAAACCTTAAGCAAGCCTCTAAAGGCACTTAATGGTTTATGAGGCTGTGTAATGACAATCCCAGCTGCTTTTGTCGCATCCAATACAGATCCTCCACCAACACCAACTAAAGCATCTGCATGTAGACGATTAAATTGCATAGCTATTTCTTCGCACATTTCAATTGTAGGATTGGGTTCAACTGCATCGTAAATCAAATATTTTATTCCGATTGTTTCTAATTTTTCAATAAATGTATCCATTAAGCCCGCTTTAAGGATACCCTTATCCGTTACAATTAAAAGTTTCTTCAATTTCATTCTTCGTAAAATCTGAGGTAATTCTTGAAACTTGCCTGCGCCGACATGCAACTCTGGCTCAGACCAATCCAATATATTAGATAGCGCTTTCAAAATTACTTGAACCGTTCGACTCACTATTTTATTCATATGCCCCCTACTTACTATTCAACACTTGTTCATTTGTCTTATCCAATTTATCATATTTTCTAAAATATATATAGTAAGTTGTCTGCTCAAATATTCAATAAAAACAGGTCACTGTATGTTAAGTACCATACATAGCAACCTGTTTGAAATGTTAATTAGATTTGATAAAATTCTTCATTGATTTTAAATCGTTCAACCGATTTATTTAATAAATCTGCTAATTCAGCAATTTCTGTTGCACTACCAGCAACTTCGTCCATTGTACTTGTAATTTCTTCTGTAGCAGCTGTCGTTTCTTCAACACCAGCAGCCGACTCTTCAGATATAGATGCGATTTCAGAAACCGATGTACCCATGTCATCATTCGTTTGTGATAAGTGAATAACTGTACCATTAATTTCTTGTAAGTTATGGGCAACAGATTCTAAAGCATTTGAAATCTGATCAAACGTTTTGCTTGTTTTTGAAACACTCTCCATACCAACTGTAGACTGTTTTTCACCTTCTGTTAAAGCAACTGTTACTTTTTTAGTGTCTCGTTGAATATTCGTTACGAAACCAATAATTTCTTCTACTGATTCAGCAACTTGTTCTGATAGTTTTCGGACTTCATCCGCAACGACTGAGAATCCTAAACCATGTTCACCAGCTCGAGCTGCTTCAATTGCAGCATTTAATGCCAGTAAATTCGTTTGGTTGGCAATTCCATGAATAATTTCAACCATCTTACTAATTTCTTGACTTTCTTTTTCAAGGTTACCCATCTGTTCAACTGCTTCATGAACAATCTCAGTTGTACGACGCATTTGTTGGTTAGATGTCTGCATCAACGCTTTACCTTGTTTCGCTAAATCAAGCATGTCATTTGACGCACTTGAAACAGTCTCTGTATTTTTAGCAGCATGTTCGAAATCAAGTTGGAAAGCATCCATATTCATTGCTAAGTTGCTTGCTGAACTAGCCTGTCCTTCTGTACCTGTCGCTAACTCTTGCATCGTAATTGCTACTTGCTCTGATCCAGCCAACACCTCATTTGTCGAGTTAGATAGACCTTCACTTTGTTTCGCTAACTGGTTTGAACTACTGCGAATGCTAACAACAATTTCTGAAATTTCAGCCTGCAAATAGTTTGTTGCGTGCACTAACTGTTGAACTTCTAATGAACCTTCTTTTTCTAAGGCTTCTAAATTGAAGTTACCTGTTGACATTTCACTTAACTGGTCAACAACTTTCTTAATTTCTTCTGAAAATTTATGTGCAAGAAGAGTAGCAATGTATACCCCTACTGCGATTAGAACAACATATGAAATAACCATTACCATTCGGCTGCGGTTTATTTGTACTGTAATACCATCTGTCAGTAAGCGTGTTTTATCCGATTGATTCAATGAATGTGCCGATATTTCTTCGTTTATAATTTCCATTCCTGGACTATATGTATCATTCATGTGTCTAATTGCTAAGTCTAGATTGCCTTGACGAATATTTGCGATAATATCTACAGCTAGCATCTGACTTAAGCGATCTCGTTTTTCAAAGGTTTCCATCACTGCTTCAGAATCTGTTCGTTCTAAAATTACAGCAATTTCCGTATCCAGCTTCTCGCTAAATTCATTTACCACGTCAATATAATGGTCATCTTCTGTTAATAAATAGCCTCGAACCGCAGATAAGTGGCGAGTTGAGTAATAATTAACATTATCAAAGTTTTTCATCAATAAAATTTCTTTTTGGGTCATTTCTTTCATATTACTATTAATACTATTTAAGGAAACTAAGTTAGTTAGTCCAACTAATATCATAATAAAAAGTAGACCACCTATACCTGTTAATAATTTTGCTTTAATGGTTTGGTCTTTAAGTGACAAGTTTGACCATTTCATTTCACCCAATTTAAAATCTGGGTTAGAAAAATTCTCTTCTTTAGTGAATAATTTATCTTCTTGTACTGGTTGCTCTTCTGTTTGATTCATCTAATCTACTCCCCTTATATTTTCAATCCTCTGCTTAAAGTATCGGACAATAATAAGAGCAGTTAAGGAAAAATACATAAATACATCAGACGTCTTTTAAACTTGATTTATAGAACGTATGTTCCTATAATGAGACAAGGAGGGATGAATATGTTTGATGGTACCCGCGACCCTATTCTCGATCCTTTAAAAATAAAGCGAATGATTAATGGCCAGTATTTAACCTTTGATGTCATTGAGACTTCTTATGATCCAATAACTCATTTAGTTTTATTATTTGAAGAAAGTAAATATGAACTTTACGAAGCAAAATTCATTGACCAGCAATTCGTAGATATTGAAAAACTCGAGCCTTATGAAGGGTAGAAAAAAACACTGCCTGATTAAAGGCAGTGTTCAATTTATTCATTAATATGAACGATTCAGCATCGAAGTCACTCGACTTCCGACACCTTTCCAAACATACTGTGCAATTAAAAAATCAATGATACTATGGATAAATGTTCCCACTCCAACTAATAAAAATACCGTATAGAAAAAACCAGCACTCGTATCAGCAACTAATCCACCAAAAAAGAAGATGGATACGATAACGGTCTCACTTACCGCATGAATTAGTGCGAGTAAAATGGATAACAACTGACTTTTTCCAAAGGATTCTAAAATATGATTTGGTTTTTTCTTTAAAATATTAGCACCTATTAAAACAAAAAGAACATGACTCAGTGCGCGCAGGACAATTACTATCGGAAATCCAGCAATAAAGAAGCCTAAGGTTGAGCCAACCGCAACCACTAATGCGATTCCTGGTGAAAGGAACATGGCTAAAAATATCGGCACGTGGCTAGCTAATGTGAAAGAAGCCGGTCCGATAATAATTTTAATCGGCATAACCATCGGAATTAAAATCGCTACAGCCGTTAATAAAGCAGTCATCGTCATCTTTTTTGTATTCGTTTGTGTATTCATTCTCTTACTCTCCTCTTTACAGGTGTCTTGACACCTATCAAGGATACGTGTAATCCTACACAAAGTCAATGTTATTTATTCATAGAGAAAACCTTTCTCTCTTAATTTTTTTTCGATTCGAACAAGTTGCTCCATACTTTCTGCTGCTACGGTATGGACATGCACACCTTCTGTTAGCTCAAGAAGCAAGGATGTTTCACCTTCTTGAACTTTTCGAATAAAATTCTCTGCATCCGTTTGATCAAAAACATTCAATGTTCCCGTGATTTCACCATAAATAGGATGTTCAACTGAAACATCTAAAAGCTTGCCGCCCATTTCAACGATTAGTTGAATTTCGGCAGCCGTTTCTTCAATTGTATGCTTACAAACAAATCGTTTTTTAATTTCCTGATCTAAATAAGTATGTAATAAATAACCTTTTGGTGTTGATAATATTTCTTCTCCACCCGCTCGCAATAAAGCAATATCACCTACAATAACTTGACGGCTCACATTAAATTGTTCGGCTAACTTTCGAGCGACAATGGGTTCTTTCGTTACCTTTAATTGTTTTAAAATCTGTTCTTGCCTTGTCTCTGTAGACATAAATTGACCACTCCTATCTCAATCATCTCTCTCTATGTTATTCTACCTTATCCCACTTCGAATTTCAGTAAGAGAAAATGGGCAATTATGTTATAATACGGAAGTATCAATTATCGAGAATTTTTTTGAATGACTTTTCGTTAATGACATCTTGGAGGTAAGAACATGAAAGCACATAAACTTTTATTTGATGCCCAAAATCCAAAAGGCATCGATCTATCACAAATTAAAATTACAGCGATTCAAACAGATAGCCGAGAAATTAAAAAGAATAACTTATTTGTTGCCATCAAAGGCCACACAGTTGACGGTCATCAATTTATTGAACAAGTTATCAATCAAGGTGCCGCATTAATTGTTGCAAATATTGATCAGATGGACACATTAAATGTTGAAGGCACAGATGAATTAAACGTTGTATTTGTCGAAGACACTTATGACTACTTATCTACACTAATGAACCGATTTTTAGATTATCCAAGTCATAAACTGAATGTATTTGGCGTGACTGGTACAAATGGTAAAACAAGTACAGCAAATATTTTAACGCAATTACTAAACGAAGCTGGCCGAAACACTGGAATGATTGGCACAATCGGCATTCGAGCGAATAACAAAACGTATCCGTTAGACAACACAACGCCCGACCCACTATCACTTCAAAATACATTTGATTTTATGGTGGACGCCGGCGTACAAAATACGGTAATGGAAGTTTCTTCGATTGGGCTAGCTGAAAAACGCACAAAAGGTACTGATTTCTCAGTAGCGATTTACACGAACTTATCACAGGACCACTTAGATTTCCACGGTTCCATGGAGAATTACCGGGACGCCAAAGGAATCTTTTTCCATGAAATGAAGCCCGTAAATGCGCGCGACCAAAAAAATTATGCTGTTATCAATTTAGATGATGAACAGGCAGACTATTATATTGGTTTATCAGAAGCAAAAGTTGTCACATACGGTATTGATAAAGACGCAGATTACAAAGCAAGCTCGATTCGTTTTACAGAATCTGGTACGCATTTCACCTTACATTACAAAGACAAAACATATGACGTTCAAACGCCGTTAATTGGATTATTCAACGTTTATAATGTCTTAGCTGCTTACGCTGCCGCACATGTAAAAGGTGTTCCTCATACTGAAATTATTTCTATACTAAAACATATTGATGCTATTCCTGGTCGATTAGAAACAGTGTCGGTTGCTGAAAAAGATGATGTATTAGTTATTGTTGATTTCGCGCATACACCAGATAGTTTAGAAAAAGCTCTTGAAACCGTCCAACAAATTGAGCACAATAAAGTCATTAGTGTCTTTGGTTGTGGTGGCGATCGGGATGCAAAAAAACGGCCACTAATGGCACAAATTGGTATAGACAAAAGTGACTTAGCCATTTTCACGGCTGACAACCCGCGTACGGAAGATCAAGCCATTATCTTTGCTGATATGAAAGAAGGCTTGAATGGTGACAACTATCGCCAAATTGAGAGCCGCCGCGAAGCCATCTATGCTGCAATTGAGGAAGCTGAAGCTGGCGATATTATTTTAATCGCAGGTAAAGGTCATGAAGACTATCAAATTATTGGAAAAGAAAAACAGCATTTTAATGACCGTGAAGAAGCACGTAAGGCATTAAAAGAGCGCCGTTCAAAATAAAAAGGTTCATTTAAAAATCTAAAAAATCCCGACTCTGGTTGTTTCGTCACCAGAGCGGGATTTTATTTATATATATTTTTAGAAAAATGGCACCAATAAAATGGGAATAAAAATTCCCGGTACAAAATTCATCATTTTAAAATCAGTTAGATTTAACATATTGAGGCCCATTCCAATTAATAACACCGATCCAACGGTTGTCATTTCAAGAATAACGGCATCACTTAAAAGTGGCGCTAATAATTGTGCGAAAAGAATTAATCCACCTTGATACACCAATAAAGGAATACTTGAAAATAAAACCCCAACTCCTAATGAAGATGAAAACAAGATAGCTGAAATACCGTCAATAACACTTTTAGTATATAATGTACCATTATCACCAGTTAGTCCACTCTCAAGTGAACCAACGATAGCCATTGAACCAATACAAAACAGCATCGTAGCCGTCATGAAAGCCTGATTAAACTGACTTTGATCATGATCACCACTCAATCGTTTGGTAACTTTATCGATAAAATCATTGATTCGTTGATGAATATCTAAACTTTCACCAATTAAAATTCCAAGTACCATCGATAAAATTAAAACAAGCGTATTTTCACCTTTTACTACACCACTTATGCCAATGGAGACGACTACTAAACCGATTCCTTGCATAATTGCGAGATTCATTTTTTCAGGAATGCGTTGTCCGATAATTAACCCAATCGCACCAGTCAATAAAACAACAACACTATTAACAATTGCCCCCATACTCAGCCTTCTTTCTTCTATTCAGATAAAATTTCACAGTAGAACTAATATACCATAATATAAAAAAAGGTACATCGTTTTTTTAGGAAAAACGAACTATTTTTACTCGCACCTCAAAGCGTTCCGCTTAACCTTTTTTTGAATTGCTGTAAAATAATATTTAATGCATTAAAAGATAGAAAAGGAGCTATTATTTATGCCGAGAATTATTGTGATTGCACTTATTATTTTTGTAGTGAGTTATTTTGCAGGCCGTGTGCGAAAGCGTATGGTTAAGCCTGATGTTGTTGAAGGGAAACAAAAACCTGGAGGATTCGATCGATTTTTAGTTAAAATCTTGATTGGATTGACTGTTTTTGCTGCTCTTTTTGCTTTGATGGGCATCATTAGTGGTGAGACTGAAATGGCTATTGTATTTTCCGTTATGACCCTAATCTTTTTTGGAATTGTTCTTATTTTAAAACGGGAATTCAATATGACTTATGAAGAAAATGATGAGTATTTTATTTACGATTATAAGAATACAGAATGTGAACTACATCGGCACTAAAGTACCGAGCTTCTGGGAACACCCTTAACTT
>CAZTXI010000047.1:0-2525 GCA_964617265.1 uncultured Carnobacteriaceae bacterium
CACTTATACCCTTCTTTTGATAACCCATCAGCAAACTAATTTAAGCAGTATTTAACCCCTAACCAATAAAGTTAGGGGTTTTATATTCTTATTCAAGAGCGCCAAATAGATCATTTAAAGCTTCTGCCATAGTTGGATGTGTATAGACTTGGTCTCTTAAAACTCGATAAGGTAGTTTGCCTTTCATAGCTGTCGCAATAATGTTAATGACTTCGTGACTCTCCTCACCAAATAATACGGCTCCTAAAATCAGGTCTGTTTCTGCATCTACAACTACTTTGTAAAAACCGACTGTATTTCCTAATATTTTGGATCTCGGAATAGATTCAACAGAAATTTGTCCAACTTTAATCGAAAAGCCACTTTCTTTAGCCGCTTCTTCAGATAAACCCACAGTAGATAATGGTGGGTTAATAAAAATCGTAGTTGGAATAAATGCTCGTTTTGATAAATCATAAGAACCATCTTCGAATAATTGACTTTTAACAATCCGATAATCATCTAATGAAAGATAGGTTTGTTGCGGTCCGCCATTTACATCACCTAGGGCATATATATGTTCTTTATTTGTCTGTAATCGTTTGTTAATTTGAATAGATCCATTTTCAGCCAATAAAACTCCGGCATCATCTAAGTTCAATTGCTCAATATTCGGTCGACGACCAGTTGCAACTAATAATTTATCGGTTTTAATTTCATGAGTTGTATTATTCACTTTATATGTCAGTAATAATTCATCATTATTTGTTAGATTAATTGCTGTCGTATTCGCGTTAAAAATAAACTCAATGCCCATATCTTGTAAAACTTTTAGCAATGCCATAGAAGTTTCTTGGTCAAACTGATTCACGAAATCAGATGAATCGCGTTTTGAAATGACAGTGACTTTTGAGCCAAATTGAGCATATATCGAAGCAAACTCTAGTCCAATTGGTCCGTCTCCTATAATCGTCAGATTGTTCGGAAATTCTTCATCGTCCATAATCGTTTTTGACGTATGAATTCTTTTACCATCTATCTTTATTCCCTTAATGGGCGGAATATTAGGAGTTGATCCTGTGTTTATAAAAATTCTTTCAGCTTCATAAAATATTTCAGAGCCATCCTTCTTGGAGACTTTAATCACTTTATCACTCTCAAATGAAGCTTCTCCATCTATGACTTCCACATTAGCCGTTCCTTATACTTTATTATAATTTGCTTTTGTTAACTGATTAATGAGATTCTTTTTCTCTAGGATAGCCTCTTTATAATAGACTGCTGGATTATCTGTTTCACGTTTTCTAGAGGCAAGTGTCGCTAATTTTTTTGTTGGAATACATGCCACCGCAATACAAGTACCACCGTACATATTTGGATCTTTTTCAATTAGTATCGTCGATTCTCCTCGACTCCCCAAATCCTGCGCTAACGTTTTACCAGCTTTCCCAAATCCGATAATTATATTCTTTACTTTATCCATCAAAACGCACTTCCTCTCATACTTTACTATACTATCATAGTAAATCTTACGGAAGAATTATTGCAACTGATATGTATTTTTTTATTCCGAAAGTCTCTTAATGACGGCTGATTAGTTTACACAGGATTTACGACCAATTCTTTTAAATAATTGGTTCATTCATTAGAGTTATCGATCGATTTTCGAAAAAATCACCTAGTAAAGCATTTTATCATTTAGAAAATAAAAAGACTAAACCTTAAAATTGGTCTAGTCTTTTATCTTATTCTAATCAAATTTATGCGCTTGTTTCTTCGCCTAAATAGGCTCTTAACATCCATAGATGCTTATCGATACTTTCTTTAATTTCAATCAGTAAGTCATTTGAAGGATAGTCTCCATGTTCGTCTGTTAGCTCAATACCTTCTTCTAGTGATTGACGAATTGTTTCAAAATCAGCAATAACCGCTGCTACCATTTCATCCGCTGATAAATCTTTATCAGCAACTTGTTCTTCAATGGCAGAATATTCGATATACTCTTTTAGTGTTGAATAAGGTTCTCCACCAATGGCTAAAAGTCTTTCAGCTACCTCGTCTAAGTTTGCGGTTACTTCGTCATATAGCTCTTCAAACTTTTCATGTAACGTAAAGAAGTGCGGTCCTTTAACAAACCAATGAAATTGATGAAGTCGAATATAAAACACACCTAAAGTTGCTACCTGTTTGTTTAAAAAGTCTTTCACTGCTGCGTTTGCCATGTTATTACTTCCTCCTTATTTATAGTTATTCTAATTAAGATAACTGTAACACTTATTTAGAATGATTACAAATAAAGTCCCTTCATATTAGTGAGTTTTACCACCAATGCTTTTAATATCTTCTTTCGAATCAAAATCAATAATTGCATTTAGTGCAGCCGTTATTCCTCGAACAATCTCGTCTAAAGGCATGGAAGCAACGTGGGGACGATTCGTTACCTGTTCAGGAAGAAAAGGAATATGAATAAATCCCGCTTTAATTTGTGGGTATTCATTACTTACAAAATGTAGGGTTTGATACATAATATGGTTACATACAAAAGT
>CAZTXI010000047.1:2625-9212 GCA_964617265.1 uncultured Carnobacteriaceae bacterium
AATAATTTTACCGTTTCGATAGATGGGTTAATCGTATCGTTTCCAAAAGGATCAAAACCGGTAATTAATATTTTCATTTCAACTTCTCCTTATTTGTTTTGTCTATGAAAAGAGCGCCTCATTAAGAGACGCTTTTGAATAACTTATAAAGCTTTGATATCTTTAACTAATTCATCAATCATCTTCGAATCCGTTGCCCAACTGGTACAAATACGTATGACCTCATGACCATCATCTGCAGTATCAAAATGCAACATCACATAATTAGTTTCCAATTGATTTAATTGTTCACTATTCAAGATTGGAAATACTTGATTGGTAAAAGCTTCGTAACGTAATGGAATACCTTTTTCTAAAAAAGCATCTTTGATGCGTTTTGCTTGGTCCACTGCATGTTTCGACAATTCTAAATATAAATCATCCTTAAATAAGATTTCAAATTGGATACCTAATGCTCTACCTTTAGCTAGTAATCCGCCTTTTTGCTTAATGACAGTTTTCACGCCATATTTTAAGTCCTCATTCGGTATAATTAAGGCTTCTCCAAACATAGCCCCGATTTTTGTACCACCAAAATAATAAATATCACATAGTTCTGTGATGTCAGCTAACGTTAAATCATTGGTTTCAGCTGCTAAGCCATAACCTAAGCGTGCTCCATCCATAAATAAAAGCATCCCATTTTTATCACAAACTTGTCTTAATTCTGTCAATTCTTGTTTTGAATATAATGTACCCGTTTCTGTTGGATGGGAAATATAAACCATCCCCGGCTGAATTCTATGAAAATTACTTTTATCATTCCAATAGTCATCCGCTAATGCTTTTACTTCATTTGCATAAATCTTTCCATCTTCACTTGGAATTGTAAGCATTCGATGGCCTACCGCCTCGATTGCTCCCGCTTCTAAATTATTTATATGACCACTATCTGCCGTAACGACTCCATGAAATGGTCGCAGTGATGAAGCAATTGCTACAATATTGGTTTGCGTGCCACCGGATAATAGGTGCACAGCAATGTCTTCTCGACCAATTGCCTTTTTAATTAGTTGAATGGCATTTTCTGTAAAACGATCGGTACCGTAACCAGTCGTTGCTTCATAATTTGTTTCGATTAAGCGTTCAAAAATAGCCGGATGTGCACCATGGGTATAATCATTGTCTATGTAAATCATTCATCGTCCTCCTACATAACATCTACACTAGATTGTACCACTTTTTAATCATAAAATTCATTATAATTTACTTAAAAATATAAAAAGAGCTTCTTTCTTTAATGAAAAAAGCCCTAATCAATTTTACTTTATAACTGGATGGATTCTCCAACTGTTAATACCATCCCTACATTTTCATCTAATAAATCAATATAATCAAGTGGATTTTGTTGAATCAATGGAAATGTATTGTAATGGATCGGTACTGCTTTTTTAGGTTTTAGCCATTTTGTTGCCTGAGCGGCATCTTCTGGACCCATTGTAAAATTATCACCAATTGGTACAAATGCCAGATCAATTTCATTCATTTCACCAATTAATTTCATATCTGAATAAAGAGCTGTATCACCTAAATGGTAAACTGTCTTCCCTTCAAGGGTAACCAGTATTCCTGCGGCTAAACCAAGTGTAATGGGCTTCTCTTTATCCGAATCAATCCATAAAGCCGAACCATGAATAGCTGGTGTTAATTTTACCCGACCAAACGAAAAGTGATACGCACCCCCGGGCTGCATACCATGCGTCTTAATACCTTTTTGTTCTAAATAATCTGCAATCTCAACCGTTGTAATAACAGTTGCATCATTTCGCTTAGCAATTTCAATTGTGTCACCAAAGTGATCATTATGCGCATGAGTAACAAATATATAATCTGTTTCAACCGTATCAACATTTAGATCACATGCGTCATGTCCTTTTATAAAAGGATCAAATAAAAACCTTGTACCGTCTTTGGCAAGAATTGTAACTACTGAGTGACCATGATAAGTAACTTTCATTGGAACTCCTCCTATTTTATTGAATCTTCCATTAACTACTGACTAAATGCCACAGCACGTTTAATAAACCGGCTAGTAACATAACGAATATGGGGCTTTTTTTGAACTTCTTCAATAAAATAAATGAAAAAACAAATAACAATAAAGCTCTAAAATGAAGCGGTAAAAATGAATTCGTGCCCTCTTCGATAACTGCTGTTAATAGTAAGCTTAGTCCCGCTGTCGAAATCATTGCGACAACTGCAGGTCGAAGGGTTTTTAGTATTGTTTGTAAAATGGCAAGTGAATTATATTTTGTATACATCCAAGCAATAAAGGTTACTAGTATAAATGATGGTGTAATATTGCCTAATGTGGCCGCTATCGCTCCACCATAACCACCAATTTGCAGACCAACAAAAGTAGCTGAATTAATCGCTATCGGCCCTGGAGTCATCTGTGAAATCGTAATCAGATCCGTAAACTCATTAACAGTAAGCCAACCATTATTCTCGACAACAATACTTTGAAGCAAAGGTAGAGCCGCATAGCCTCCACCAAAACTAAAGGCTCCAATTTGAAGGAAACTCCAAAATAACTTCAAATAAATCATGAAATCTTAGCTCCCTTCTCCTCTATAAAATATAATAGGACGCCAATTACTACACTGATTAGGATAATGAATATCACATTTACATTAAATACAGCATTTGCCAAGAAGGCCACTACCATCATAATCGTCAAAACGGTATCTTTTTCTTTTATAACACCTGATGCCATTTCAAGAGAGACGGCTATCACAACGGCAGCTACGCCTGCTTCCATACCTTCTAATAAAAGAACGATCCATTTATTTGTACTAAAGACGTCATAAAATAATGAAATGATTGAGATAATTGTAAGTGGTGGGATAACTGTTCCAATTACAGCCACCAGAACTCCTAATAATCCAGCTAAACGAAAACCAACGACGATTGCAGCATTAACAGCTATTGCTCCTGGTGCCGATTGTGCGATAGCCGTGATATTTAGCATTTCTTTTTCTGTTAACCATTTATATTGATCAACGAATTTTGATTTCATGAGCGTTACAATGACATACCCACCACCAAACGTAAAGGCACTCAAATAAAGTGTGGATAAAAATAATTTTAGTAATAATTTAAAATCAATTTGCTTTTCTTCACTCACATACTCTCCTCTTTTCTATATCTTCACATTTATAGTATTAAAAAATTGGTTTGGTTGCAAAAAAAAGACATACCCAGTAACCGGTACGCCTCTTTATTTGAAGTTTTACTATGCTTCTATAATATTCCATTTTTTAAAGTATTTCTCAATAATTGGCATATAAATGTTTAGTAGTGGACCAAATGTTAATGCTGAAACAATTGTTCCTTCACGGATCGTAAATGGTTCATTTGTAATTAAAGTGATTACAATGGCTAAAATTAGAAATACAATATCAACGTATTGTCTAACTTGTCCAAATAATTTATTTGTTTTTTTAGATACTACCATCGCAAAACTTTCTACTGGCATTGTTACTAAGTCGAGAACCATAATTGCTCCAATAAAAAATGGTGCCCATAATGATCCAATAATTAATAATACGAGTCGCATAAAGTAACCTTCTACAACTAATCCTCCCAGTACCGTATATAAGACGAGGTTAATTGCCTGACCTAATAAAGCGCCTACAAAGACTTGCAATAGTAACTTCCATGTGGTTTCTTTTTTAAGAATTAAAACTTGTGTTCCAACGAATATTAATTGCGCAATGGATACAACGTCACCTACTCGAATATCGATCGCATAAGCAACAGCTTGGTTAAAAGCATCAAATGGTGCTAAACCAATAGCAGCTTGGATTTGCAATCCTATCCCAAATGCAGCTAGTAATAGCACAACAATTAATATAATAAATTTACGTATAGTCGACATATGTTAACTCCTTCACTATTTTTAAAAAATGTCCACTACAAATTATACACTTTTAAAAGAAGTGTGTCTAATGGATTTCAGGTTTATCTAGATTATTCTGGCTGATAACGATAGATTTCAAAACATTCTCGATTATTAAATAAATACTTTTTATTTTTGATTTTTTGGATTTTATTAAATGATGTTTGATGGTCTAAAAAATACCCAAAACTAATAGATGGGTAATACAAAATAACATCAACCGTTCTTGGATGAGCGTATATTGAATCTTCAATATTATGGATTACTTTCTCAAAAATATTAATCATAAATGGATTGAAAAAATAAAAGACATTATCATCTGGTTTAATTAAATAGTCTTCAGCTTTTACTTCAAGTAACGTAATATCTTGGATTTTTTCGGGGTATTTTGTAGTATAGTCGACATAGTTTTGTCTTAAGTGAGAAAAGGCTACTCCATTTACTTCTATCCCTGTTGTAGGGATACCCATTTCACGGTTCAAATAAAATAATACTCTTCCCTTCCCGCTACCAAAGTCGACCAGTCTACTATTCTCTAAGCCTACATACTCATCTACAAAACGATCTAAGTCTGCATAGGATGAAGATTCAGTACGTAAATAATCCATATTTACACCATGTGGCCATTCAATTAGACCAGTTGTTCGAATATTTAATTCTTTATCCATTAATTGATCATATTCTTTCTCTCTCATGACTTGCCTCCGTTGGTCGTCATCTAGTTCTCATTCTATTAGTGCTCTCTATAGAATGATAATGGATAACCAGGAACTAGTCAAAAATGATATGATGATACATTTCTAGTATATTCAATTAGAATTTGATATAATTAATCTAATTATTTTTTAATCAAGGAGAGATAATATGAATTTAACACTTAATAAAAAGCATGATGTTTCTGTTTATTTTGTTCCTGAAAATGATTCTTTAGATTTTTTAGCGACAGAATTGAAAGCCTACGTTTTAGATACTTTCTTATTTACCGGTAAATTAAACGAAACCTTCGTAAATGTAGGTCCTAAAACAGATAATATTCTACTAGTCGGTTTAGGTGCGTCAGATAAAATTACGCGTGACCATTATGTTAAAGCAGCTCATAAAGCGGTTCAGACACTAGAAGCTCATAAAGTAAAAAAAGCTAGTTTTTATGAGTTTACACATGGTGATTTAGCAAATGAGTTAGCTATTCAAGCTGTAGCAGAAGGTGTTTTACAAGCAAGCTATTCATACCAAGAATATAAATCAGATAAAAAAGAAGCTATTGTAACTGAAATTAGTTTAATCGCTGATTCTGAAGCGGCTAAAAATGCTGTATTAGAAATTAGCCATGTGTTAACTGGTGTAAACTTTACACGTGATCTAGTCAACACTCCTGCGAACGACTTATATCCAGAAACTCTTGGGAATAAAGTATTAGAAGTGTTTGAGAATACAGACGTTGAAGTTGAGATTTATGATAAAAAAGCTTTAAAGGAGTTAGGTGCTGAAGCAATTTTAGCTGTATCACAAGGTTCTAGTAAGGAGCCTCGCATGATTGTCTTAAAATACCTACCACTTGGTCCAGATGAGCCTGTTGTTTCATTAGTTGGTAAAGGTGTAACATACGATAGTGGTGGATACGCCATTAAAACGGCTAGAGGTATGGCAACCATGATGACTGATATGGCAGGTGCGGCTGCAATGATTGGTACGATGCAAGCACTTGAGTTAAATAACATTCAACAAAACGTTGTCGCTGTTATTGGTGCGACTGAAAACTTAATATCGGGTGAAGCATTTAAAAATGGCGATATTATCCAAACTTTAAAAGGGACAACGGTTGAAGTATTGAATACGGATGCTGAAGGAAGACTTGTATTAGCGGATGTTTTATATTACGCAGCCACTCAGTTTAAACCTAAATATATGATTGATGCGGCTACTTTAACGGGTGCTGTAATTGCAGCTTTAGGAACAAACATGACTGGTGCTTTAACAAACAATCAAGACTTACTAGATGATGTTTTAGAAGCTTCTAAACTTGTTGGTGAAGACATGTGGCAATTACCAATCACTGATGAATTCCGTGAAAAAATGAAAGGTGAAAATGCTGACTTAACTAACAGTCTTTTAACGCCTACAGGAGCAGGAACAATTTCTGCTGCTGCCTTTTTAGAGAATTTCGTTGAAGATGTGCCATGGGTTCACTTAGATATCGCAGGAACATCATATGCTCGTTCTAAAGGGAATAAATACCTTCCTAAAGGTGCTTCTGGAGTGCCTGTAAAAACACTCTATCAATTTATTAAAGATTTAGACTAGACCGTAAAATAAAACAGCTATTAGATGATGGTAAAAACCAACCACCTAGCGTTAGCTGTTTTTATTTTGAAATACTGATATTATACTTGGGGGGGTCTTGCGATAATTATACACGGTGAAAAATCTATTGATTAAGGCCCCCTATTTTCGTTAGAATAAAATATCAATTCAGATATATCTAAATTAATAAAAAATGAAATAATTTTAATAATCTGACTAAGGAGGATGGTTTGTAAGAATAATAAAATAAAAGGAGCTGACAATATGAAAGAAAAACCGACATTATTATTGAATGAAACTGCAGTTAAAGATTTACTACACATGAAAGATTACATAGAGATTGTTG
>CAZTXI010000048.1:0-5866 GCA_964617265.1 uncultured Carnobacteriaceae bacterium
GGGCTTGCGTTGGTATATCTTATAACTACGCAACATCCTTATGGTTTTGCGATTGATTTTTCATACTCTTCTGCCATTTGTGTCAACTTACGCATACGGTGATTGACCGCACTTTTAGATAGCGCCTTTCCAGGAACCATTTCACCCAGTTCTTTTAAACTGGCTTCGGGGTAATCTAAACGTAAGGTTGCAATTTCTTGAATTTTTTCAGGTAAGGATGTGAGTCCTAATTCACGATCCAACAATAAGATTGCTTCAATTTGCTTCGTCGCTGCATCAACTGTTTTGTTTAGGTTTGCTTGTTCGCAATTGACTAAACGGTTAACAGAATTACGCATATCGCGAACAATTCGGACATCCTCAAACAAGAATAAGCCGTTGTTGGCACCGATAATTCCTAAGAAATCCGCGATTTTTTCTGCTTCTTTTAGGTAGGTCATATACCCACCATTTTTACGTTGGTGTGTTTTTGGATTTAACTCCAATTTTTCCATCATATCAAAGTTATCTTGGTTCATTACTTCGTTTGTCGAATGAATTTCTAAGTGATAACTGTTGGTTTCAGGACTGTTAACGGATCCTCGCGCTAGAAATGCTCCTCGTAGGTAAGATCGAACTTTTTGTTCATTGTTTACAATGGTATCGGGCAAAGTAATTTCATGAAGCATGGCTTCAAAAATTTCTAAACTCGATAAAATACGTTTGGCTTCCTTATTTAGTCGAATAAAATAAACGTTATTTTTATTCAATTTCATGCGACGACGTACACTGATGTCTGCTTTAATGTTAAATAAATCTTTTATCAGTGAAAAAACTCGTCGAGCAATGGCGGCATTTTCAGTTTGAATCGTAACAAAAATATGATCCATTGTCTGTTCCAACGTTCCATTCATTCTGATTAATGCTGCTAGTTCAGCTTTCGCATGTTCTGGATGGACTTCAAGCATCGTTAATTCTTTTTTGACATCAGATGCAAATGACATTCCATCAACTCCTCTTTTATATCCTTAATCGTTTTATAGATTGATCGTTCTTGGTTTATGTGAGACGGCTCGTAATATTTCTTCCACAACTTTATCTCCGTGATGGTAAACACCGGATTCTGTAATATTTAAAAAGTCATTTGAAATAATCATCGGGACTTTATCTTGTAAGGCTTTAAAGTCGTGTTGTACTTGATATAAGTACTCATCATTTGCCATTTTAGCAACGTGTTCAGATGGTACTTCTGCATTGTTTACTAATACAGTATCTAAGAAGTCGGCACCAATATGTTGGCATAAAACTTCCACGTGATTCGCATCGGTAAAGCCTTCCGTTTCACCTAATTGCGTCATAATGTTGCTGATGTATAAGACTTGCGCTGGTGTATCCATGATGGCTTGACCAATTTCAGGAATCATTAAGGTTGGTAAAATGCTTGTATATAATGAGCCAGGTCCTAATACAACCATATCGGCTTCCATTATAGATGAAACAACTTTTTTACCTGGTTTAATAATGACATCTTCTTTACTGGTTGTTGAGACCGTTACGTATTCGATTTTTTTGTCTGGACGGGCAATTTGTGATTCGCCGGATCCTAATGTGCCATCGGTATAACGGGCATGTAAAATAAGTGGCTCATCCGCTGCCGGATACACATGGCCATCACAGTTCATCATCTTAGCCAGCAACTGAATCGCTTGGTACATACTGCCCTGCATTTCAGAAGTGGCTAGTAAAATTAAGTTCCCTAGTGAATGACCGTCTAGCGTTTGGTCATTGGACTGAAAGCGATACTGAAAGATTTCCTTTTGAGCAGTCGGCATATCGCTAAGGGCTACAAGGACATTTCGAATATCTCCTGGCGGTACAGTGTTATACATTTTTCTTAGTGCACCACTGCTTCCACCATCATCCGCTACGGTTACGATAGCCGTAACATCGGCATCTCGATTTTTTAAACTGTTTAATATAACAGGTAGACCTGTCCCGCCACCAATTACGGTAATTTTGGGCCGGTTTCGTTTTGGTTGGTATATTTTCATGAGTTCACCTTTGATTCTTTCGTATAATTAATATCACGGTGGGTGATATTGACAGAGTAGCCCAAGCCTTCGATTTGTTTGGCTGCTCGCTCAGCAAGCGCGACAGAACGGTGATGACCTCCTGTACAACCAATCGATATTGTTAAACTACTTTTACCTTCGCGACGGTAACCCGGCAAGGTATATTCCACTAAATCCATGAAACGGGTATAGAAATCCTCGGTTTCTGTTTGACTCATAACAAAGTCATACACCGCTTCATCTGTTCCTCTAAGTGGTCTTAACGTTTCATCGTAAAATGGATTCGGCAAGAAACGGACATCCATGACCATATCTGAATCGATTGGGATACCATTTTTAAAACCAAAGGATACTAATTCAACTCGGAAAGGTTGAGTATCTTTATCACCAAATGTTTCCATTAATTTTTGTCGTAATTTACGTGGTGTTGTTTTTGTTGTATCGATTTTATAATTCGCACGTAATTTAATTTGTTCTAGGAATTTTCGTTCTTGGTTAATGCCGTCCATTGTTAAACCATTTTTGGCTAGCGGATGAGAACGTCTTGATTCTTTGTAACGTGATACTAATTCTTCATCTGTCGCATCTAAAAATAATATTTTTGTTTCAATGGCAGGCTTGTCGTCTACAAACGATAAGGATTCGTAGATTTCATCGAAGAATGTTTGCGATCGTAAGTCCATTACCAGTGCTAATTTATCAAATTTTTGAGCGTTTTGAATTAATTGGATAAACGTCGGGACTAAGTTTGGGGGCATATTATCGATACAATAGTATCCCATATCCTCGAAACTTTGAACGGCTACCGTTTTACCCGCGCCACTCATCCCTGTAATAATGACAAGATCTAATTTTTTAGCCATTTCACTCACTCCATTAAGTCACTTTATTCTATTTTTGACTCGTCCTATATCATAACACATCCGGGCGTATCATAACAGTACTTCATTGAAATTTCATAAAAAAAGAGAAACTTGCACACCTAAAATGAGGTCATGCAAGTTCCAATATTTCATTTAATTTTGTGCTTCGATAATTTTATTGATCGCTGCTTCAAAATCGGTTACTTTTTGGTCTACATTTTCTTGAGAGTCTGAAACGGCTCCAATATAAAACTTGATTTTAGGTTCTGTCCCTGATGGTCGTGCCGCAATCCAGCTGCCATCTTCTAAGTGGTATTTTAGAACATCCGCTTTGTCAAATGACATCTCTATGCTCTCGCCATTGATTTCTTTGCGTGTTCCTTCTAAATAATCTTCGACGACTGACACTTTAACGTTCGCAATTTCAGCTGGTGTTTCAGCACGTAAAGCAGCCATTAATTTCTTAATATTCTCTGCTCCTGAAATTCCGCTCATTGTAATTGAGATAGTCTTCTCTTGGAAGTAGCCATATTCTTCGAATAATTCTTGTAATCCGTCATAAGTTGTTTTGCCTTGCTCTTTATAGTAAGCGGCTAATTCAGCAATTAAAATTAAGGCTTGAATCGCGTCTTTATCACGTACAAACGGCTTAACTAAGAAACCATAACTTTCTTCAAATCCGAATAAGAACGTCTTGTCGCCAGTTTCTTCGTATTCTTTGATTTTTTGTGCGATAAATTTGAAACCTGTTAGGACATTTACCGTATCCACATCAAAGCTGGCTGCAATCTTAGCTGGCATTTCACTCGATACGATTGATTTAATAATTGCACCATTTGTTGGTAACGTTCCTTGTTTTTTGTATGCTTTTAACAGGTAGTTAACCATTAACGCACCAATTTGGTTTCCAGTCAGCACTTGGTATTCACCATTTTCAAGACGCGTTGCCATTCCTAAGCGGTCGGCATCTGGGTCTGTTGCGATTAATACTTCTGCACCGATTTCTTTTCCTAATGCGATCGATAATTCAAAGGCATCTGGATCTTCTGGGTTTGGTGATTTAACCGTTGTGAAATCTGGATCTGGTAAAGCTTGTTTTGGTTCTAACGTCACATTTTTAAAGCCAGCATTTTCTAAAGCACGCGATCCAATCATCGTCGCTGTACCATGTAGTGGTGAAAATACAATGTTTAAGTCACTGTTTCGTTCGATTAATTCTTTATCAATGTTCACCGTTTTTAAATCTTCTAAGTAAGCTTCGTCGATTTTCTCGCCGACCATTTCAAGCAATCCGTCCGCTTCTAATGTCGCTTTGTCGCCTACTTTTATTTCTAAAATATTTTCAACTGAACGAACATAATCCGTTAGCTCATCCGCTTCTTTAGGTGGGAATTGTCCACCATCTTCGCCATAAACTTTGTAACCATTGTACTCTGGCGGGTTATGCGAAGCCGTCATCATAATTCCAGCGAACGTTCCTAAATGACGCACCGCAAAAGATAATTCCGGAGTTGTACGTAAACTTTCAAATAAATATGTTTTAATGCCATGCGCACCTAACGTTTTCGCTGCTTCTAATGAAAATTCAGGCGATTTGTGACGCGAATCATAGGCAATTACTACTCCACGTTTTTTCGCATCTTCTCCGCGCGCTTCGATGAAACGAGCAAGTCCTTCAGTCGCTTGGCGAACAATGTATGTATTCATACGGTTTGTCCCAGCACCAATTACACCACGCATACCCGCCGTTCCGAATTCTAAGTTTGTATAAAATGCATCTTCTAGTTTAACTTGATCGTTTGCTACAGCTGCTAAGTCTTCGCGCAACTCATCCTCTAAATTTTCAAACGATTTCCAAGTTTCATATGTCCTTTCCCAGCTCATATAAAATCCCTCTCTCTTCTTTTTAATATACGCTTTCATTATATCACGTTTGTTCATAATCTCACGTTATTTCATAAACTTTTTTCTTGAAGGGCCTTTTTGTGAAATGAAGACCTTTAGTGCGGATTGTGCTTGAATAAATATTTTTTCGCGAAAATCCGATTTTTTCGCAAATTATATATATAGGAGCATTTTATAATTGGAGGTATTTATGATGAATAGAAACGCAGAGGAAGATGTTTTTACTCCGTCACCATTGGAGTTTTTGACTGAAATGAATGATAGAGACGTTTTAGATACCAGTCAAAAGCAGGAACTCTATCGATTAGAACGTGGTGTTGCTGGCGAGCAGATGGTTCGTGCATATTTAGAAGAGTTTGGTCAGGATAATTGGGTGGTTTTGACCAATCTCTGGTTATATGAGTATGGCTTATTTGAGATTGATTGTTTGTTGCTAACAGATACGGATATTTATCTATTCGAAATCAAAAATTATAATGGCGACTTTAAATATATCAATAGCCAATGTTATTTTTCAGAAGATGTGATTAGTCACAACCCCATTAGTCAAACGCAACGCTGCAAAGTGAATCTGCAAAATATTTTAGCCGCGGCTGGTATCCGCTTGAATGTGAACGCGGTGTTAATTTTTACCGGTGAGCATGCTGATATTGATATCCAAGATTATATCGAAGACTTAGACGTATTGACCATTAACCAGTTCCGTAAGCTGATTTATGCAATCGCAGATACAGAAAGGGAAAAGCTGAATAGTGGTCAGCGCAAATTGAATCACCGAAGAATTTTGCAAATCATTCAGCGTGGCAAACGAAAATCGCCTTACCAACCAAAGCCGCTGACCGTGCTCGAACAAGCTAAGCTCCGCAAAGGCATCAAGTGCGCAAAATGTGGCCGATTCGATTTAGACACCGCACGCGCTTACCTGATTTGTTCCTGCGGTCTGCACGAACCACGTGAAATGGCCATTGTCAGGACCATCTGCGAGTACGGCCTAATAAATTTCGATAAAGACCTGATCCCCTCAGAAGTCTGTGCGTTTTTTGGCGG
>CAZTXI010000048.1:5966-9193 GCA_964617265.1 uncultured Carnobacteriaceae bacterium
TGAAGCTTAGAAGGAAAAATTTCTGCGAAATTTTGACCGAAGAGAAAGAAAAAAGCCCAATCTCGTGGATTGGGCTTTTCGGTTTGGGTTATGATTTATTTTGCGGTAGCTAATTGTTCTTTGAGTGATTCTACGTATTTATATGCGTTGTCACCAGCGATTGAGCCATCGCCAACTGCGGTAGCTACTTGACGCAGAACTGTTTTGCGGACGTCTCCGACTGCAAAAATACCAGGAACGGCTGTCATCATTGTTTCGTCTGTGACAATCCAACCTTCTTCATCGGTAATGCCTAAGTTTTCAAACGGTTTTGAGTTCGGTAAAATACCGACATAAATAAAGGCTCCGTCTGCATCGACGACAGATACTTCATCTGTTTTAACGTTGCGGATTTGAACACCTTCTACAAAGTTTTCACCGACAACTTTTTCGACTACTGAGTCCCAGATAAAGTTTACTTTTTCATTTTTAAATGCGCGATTTTGTAGAATCTTTTGTGCACGTAATTCGTCACGGCGGTGAATGATTGTCACTTCACTCGCAAACTGTGTTAAATACGTTCCCTCTTCTACAGCAGAATCGCCTCCACCAACTACTACTAGATGGCGGTTACGGAAAAAGGCTCCGTCACATACGGCACAGTATGAAACGCCTCGTCCGTTTAAAGTGTTTTCACCGGGTACATTTAGTTTTCTGTGTTCTGCACCTGTTGAAATAATAACCGAACGTGCTTTGTAAACAGCTGTTGCTGTTACGACTTCTTTATATTCTGTATGGTCAATAATTTCACGAACGTCACCGAAAGTATATTCTGCACCAAAACGTGTTGCGCCTTCGTACATATTGCTCGCTAAATCTGGTCCTGTAATCGATGAAAAGCCTGAATAGTTTTCAACTTCGGCTGTGTTAATTAGCTGACCACCTGGAACACCTCGTTCAAGTAGTAAAGTTGACAACTCTGATCGCGATGCATATAAAGCAGCTGTCATTCCGCCAGGGCCTGAACCAATAACAATTACGTCATAAATTTTATCTTCTAATTCTTTCGTCATATGAATCCTTCCTAACCTATCCTATCTCACTCAAATAATTTTCTTATCTATTATAGAGCGTGTTGGTTTAATTTCACAATAAATTGCTTACTCTGCTTTTCCTTCGCGGCGCATTAAGTCTAAAATCGTTGCTGAAACATCTGCATTTTCATAGACAACCTCATAGATAGCTTGTGTGATCGGCATTTCTATACCCGATACTTCGGCTAACTCCTTAGCAGCAATAACAGTTGAAAGGCCTTCGATAGCCATTCCGATTTCACGCTGGATGCTTTCTAAATCATGGCCTTCACCAATCAGTTTTCCAGCACGCCAGTTTCTAGAGTGGACACTTGTACAAGTTACGATTAAGTCCCCTACCCCGCTTAATCCCATAAATGTAATCGGGTCGGCACCTAATTTCACACCGAGGCGCGTAATTTCAGCTAAGCCTCGTGTAACTAATGCGGCAGTTGCGTTATCTCCAAAACCGATTCCGTTTAGAGCACCTGATCCGACAGCGATAATATTTTTCAATGCTGCCCCCAGTTCAACCCCTATAATATCTTCATTACGGTAAACTCGGAAATAGTCGTTCATAAATAAATACTGAACTTTTTCAGCGGCATCCATATTCTCACTCGCTGAAGTAATCGATGTTAAATCTTGGACAGCCACTTCTTCTGCGTGACTCGGTCCAGATAATGCGACTACTGCCGTGCGTTTTTCAGCATCAATTTCATCTTCAATAACAGATGAAATGCGCATATGAGTACCTTGTTCCAGACCTTTTGATGCATGTACAATTATTTTCGGGTCTTTGATTAAGGCATTTAGTTGTTTGGCTGTACTACGAATTCCCACAGTCGGGATAACGACAACGATTATTTCACGATCTTCAATCGCTTCTTCTAAGTCGGTTGTAGCCTTAATGGTTTTGGGTAAAATTAACTCTTTTAAGTAAGTATTATTTGTGTGGTGGTCATTAATTTCATCAACAATCGCTTGATCTTCAACACGCGACCACATTAAAACGTCGTGACCATTTTCAGCTAGAACTTTTGCGAGGGCTGTCCCCCACGAACCCGTTCCAAGTACGGTTACTTTTTCTGCTTTCATTTCACTCACTGAATTATCCTCCTAGATGCTAGAACCTAATTATTTCTTTTTAATAAATTCGTCTCGCTTGCGCGCAAATTCAATCTCATATGTCATTCCGTCTGTGTAAAATTGCGGTTTCGGATAAGCGTAACGGCGCATATATACAATCGTTGCTACTCCTAATATGATTAAAAAGACTGAAACAATTTGTGAAATACGGAATGGACCGAGATATAAACTATCCGTACGCATGCCTTCGATGAATAGACGACCAAAACCGTACCAAATAAAGTAAAGTGCAGTCGGCTCTCCACGAAGCAATAATTTTGAACGGTTGCGTAAAACTAAAATCAGAATGACACCAATTAAACTCCAAACTGATTCATATAAAAAGGTTGGATGGTAATACGCACCATTAATATTCATACCTTCAATAATAAATTCAGGTAACATTAAATTTTCTAAAAACTGGCGGCTTACTTCACCACCGTGTGCTTCTTGATTCATAAAATTTCCCCAGCGCCCAATGGCTTGTGCCAGTAAAACATGTGGAGCAACAATATCCATCATTAAAATAAAGGGAACATCTTCTTTTTTACAGCGCCAATAAAGTGTTAAGATTCCAGCGATAATCCCACCATAAATAGCGAGACCACCTTCCCAAATCGCAAAGATTTGACCGGGGTTGTTTAAATAGTACCCTAGTTCGAAAAGCACATAGTATAATCGGGCACCAATAATACCTAAAGGTAGCAACCAAAAAGACGTATCAACGATAAAATCTTCTGAAAGTCCTCTTTTTTCGCCCTCTTTTATTGTTAAATAAATGGCCAAAATCATACCGACAACAATAATTATGCCATACCATGCCACTTCTATCGGCCCAAGTTTGATTGCGATTGGATCAATTGCCATAACGTTAAAATTCATTTATACACCCTCTAAATATTTCAGATTTTAATCGTGTTTATTTTTCTCGATTAGTTTTGCTAAATTCTTTTCAAATTGTGCAGTAGCATCGTAGCCTAATTCTTTCGCGCGAACATTCATTGCTGCAACTTCAATAATTGTTGCTAAGTTTCGTCCAACTCGAAC
>CAZTXI010000049.1:0-4745 GCA_964617265.1 uncultured Carnobacteriaceae bacterium
TTCTTTTTAGAAGAATTGATTCAGGCAAATATTCATAAAGACAGTGAAAAAATTATCTATGTCCGAGAACAGATGGCAGATTTGCTAGAAGCATGGAAAGAAATCTAAACCGTTTTATAAATATTTAACTAAAATTTACAATCAGATAAGAATAAAGAGAAGTTGTTTTACCTATAGGGTTTAACAGCTTCTTTTTTATAATTATACATAAATGTTGTGTTTACTTTTATCCATCTTTATATTAAATTAAGTGCTTAAATTCAATGTTTTTAAGTTCGTGAAATTAAATATTACATTGATGTGAAAAAAATTACAAAATTTTATAAAAAAAACCCAAAAGTCAAATGATATGTGCTATTATGGATAAGATTAGGAAAAAAAGAGTTTCGGAGGAAAAAAATGACATATGACTTGTTAAAAACGGCCTTAAATGTTTCAGCTTTAAGACAAGAAACAATATCAAGTAATATTTCAAATGTTAATACACCGGGCTATAAAACAAATAGAGTTGTGTTTGAAGAATATTTACAAAATTCAACAAATCACACAGCTCTCAAACGTACACATGTTAACCATTTTGATAGAGATATGCCGATGTCAATTGTACAGAAAACAGACAACTTGTCTGTACAAGATAATGGAAACAATGTGGATATTGACTATGAAATGGCAGCGCTATCAGCCAATGACGTTTATTATGACTCCGTGGTATCACAATTGAATGCAAAATACTCGATGTTGCGTACAGTAATTAAATAAGGATGGTGAATTAAATGGGAATTTTTAGCTCAATGCAAATTAATACGAGCGGTCTGAACTTAGAACGTTTAAAGCTAGATGTAATATCAAGTAATATTACAAACGCTAATACAACGCGTACAGCTGACGGTGGTCCATACTTAAAAAAGGTTGTAACATTTGAAGAAAGTATTAAACGTCAACAATCCTATTTTACTGGTTTACCGACTAACCAAAGTTATGGGGTTCGTTCAACTGGTATTGTTGAAAATGAAGAAAATATAAAGATGGTTTACGAACCAGATCATCCAGATGCAAACGAGGAAGGCTATGTTGCCTATCCAAACGTAGACATGGCTGATGAGATGATTGATATGATTACAACAATGCGTGCTTACGACGCGAACGTAACAGCTATGAACGCAAGTAAAGCAATGTTAAATAAAGCATTACAAATTGCAAATAACTAAAAATTGAATATAAAGGACTTACGGTAAAAATGAATATACATAATATAAAACTTTTGGAATCATTATATCCTGCGAATACAACGCAAAAAGTACCCACAACCGATGGACTTTTATCGGAAACTTCAAAACCAGAGAATAATCATTCATTCTCAGATATGTTAACAAATTCAATTAACAGTTTAGATAATAAGCAATTAGCATCTGATTATGCCATGGAAGGCTTAGTTAGTGGTGAGGCAGATAATCTTCATAATGTAATGATTACTACAGCAGAGGCTCAGATTTCACTTGAAATGGCTGTACAATTACGTAATCGTGCATTAGAGGCAATGAACGAAATTAAAAATATGCAATTTTAATGGAAGAATAGGGAGAGTAACTACGGAGGATGGATAAATTTAAAAGCATAGCCGAGGACGTTAAGTCTGGCTGGGAAAAGTTTGATAAAAAGAAAAGAATACAACTCATTTCTCTAGTTGTAGCTATAGCTATACTTCTATTCGGAATTGTCTACTATACGTCACGTACTGAGTATAAGGTTCTATTTTCTGAATTAGAAGAATCCGATGCAGGCTTAATTGTAGAAGATTTAGAAGCCAAAGGTATGGAATATCAACTTGAAAATAATGGGACAACAATTTTAATTGATAAAAATTTAGTCGATGAATACCGAATTAATATCGCTGTAGATGGTCCAATGCCATCTACAAATACCGGATTTGAAATCTTCGATACATCGAGCATGATGGCGACTGATGATGATCGTGCGATTATGTATCAACGAGCGATTTCAGGTGAATTAGAACGTGCAATTACATCAATTGATAGTGTGAAATCAGCTAAGGTATTGTTAAACATACCGGAAAACAGCGTATTTCAGAATCCTGAGTATCAAAAGGACGCTTCAGCATCAATTGTTTTAGAAACTCGTGGTAGTCAAATGCCATCTGGAGCAACGGTTCAAGGAATCGCAGCTTTAGTATCAGGAGCAATTGATAATTTACCACAAGAAAACGTTGAGATTGTTGACACAAATGGAAACTTACTTTCAACATCATTTGGCAGCAATGGGAGTATGAATACGGATGTCGTATCGACTCACCAAAACTTGAAAAAAATGATTGAAACTGACTTAGAAGAACAAGTATTATCATTGCTTGCACCGGTTTTCGGACGAGACAAAGTACATATCTCAGTGAATACAGACTTGAACTTCGATGCGATTGAACGTGAAGTTGTTGAGTATGGTGATGGCCAATATATCCGTAGCCAATCGGAATCTGTTACAGGAAATGCAGCACTTGCAGATCGTGTACAAAGTGGACCATTAGATGACAATACAGTTGCGGTTGTTGGAGATGAAGAGGACGAGGATAATTCACACTACGAACACGCGACAAACTTTGAAATTGACTCAACTACATCAAGAATTGTTGAAGCACCAGGTGCAATCAACCGAATTACAGCTTCTGTCATTATAATGGATAACCCACCAAACCAGGGAGCTATTCAAGGCTTAGTTGAAAATGCATTAGGAATCAATCCGTTTAGAAATCCAGATGATGTTGCTGGAGATTCAGTTCAGATTGAATATGTTATCCCAAGCACAGACAACCAAGATGCAATAATCATTGGAGACTCTGATTTTGTTAAAGCAATCACGGAGTGGGTGACCGGTAACCTATGGGTAATTGGTGCAGGAATTGTCGTATTAATCATTTTAATCGCGTTATTCCGCATGATTATGAGACGTCGTGATGATGAAGACGATATAGAAGAAGAGGACGAATTTGACTTAGAACAAGCAAGAATGTTAGAAGCATTGAAAGTTGAAGAAGAACCGATCTTCGATGCGGAAGCAGAAGAAAGATTACGACTAAGTGAATTAGCGAACGAAAAAGAAGACTTAGTACGCGAACAAACAAAACAAAATCCAGAACTCGCAGCAGAATTAATTAAGATTTGGCTGCAGGATGAAGATAAGTAGGTGGAGGAAATGGAAGAAGTTAGTGGTATTAAAAAAGCAGCAATATTAATGATTTCACTGGGTCCAGAAGCCTCGGCTGAAATTATGAAAACTCTACCGGATCGCTATATCCAACAAGTGAGTTATGAGATTGCGAATATTGATTACGTTAAACCACAAGAACGAGAAGAAATTATCACCGAATTCTTAGATATGTATCAAGCGCGTGAATACATATCTGAGGGTGGTATTGAATATGCGAAAGATTTATTAAACAAAGCATTAGGACCGTCACGTGCAAAAGAAGTAATTGATATGTTGAATCAGATTCAATTACGTGAAAAGCCATTTAATATTGCTCGAAAAGCTGATACAGCTCAATTAACATCACTATTAAAAGGTGAGCATCCGCAAACAATTGCTTTAATTCTATCTTATATTCAACCAGACAAAGCAGCTGATGTATTAGGCGAATTTGAACCAGAGGAACAAACAGAAATCGCGGAACGTATCGGTACAATGTCGGGAACTAATCCATCTATTATCGAAAAAATCGAACAAGTCATGGAAAATAAATTCTCGAACTTTATCGATAACGATACGGAAGCGGTCGGAGGCGTTCATACATTAGTAGAAATTCTGAACGTTGTTGGACGTAGTACTGAGAAAGCCATTATTGAAGAACTTGAAAAATCACAACCAGAATTGGCAGATGAAATTAAAGCTAGTCTATTCACATTCGAAGATATTGTTTCACTTGCTACTACGGATGTACAAAAAGTACTTCGTGAAGTGGATCATGACGATCTGGTTATGGCACTTAAAGGTGTATCTGATCAGTTACGAGCATTTATCTTTGGAAACGTGTCAACACGTGCAGCTGAATCCCTCAGAGAAGATATTGAATTTATGGGGCCCGCTCGATTATCAGTTGTTGAAGAAGCGCAACAGAAAATTGTTACAGTTATCCGTCGCTTAGATGATCAAGGAGAGATCTATATCCGAAGAGGTGACCAAGATGCCATCGTCGATTAAAATGATAAAAGCCACTAACGTAGTTGGTGGCAAAAAATCAGTCAAGATTGAAACAGAAGTAAATATACCTGTTTATGAAGTCAATCCTAAAAATGAAGAGACGGTCGGAGAATCGATTGCTGAAAAGGAATTAAGAACAGCTCGTAAAAAAGCAGAAGAAATATTAGCTCAAGCAGAGCAAGAAAAAGAAACTTTACTTGCTCAAACACAAGCTGAAATTGAAACACTAAAGCAAAATGCTTATGAAGAGGCTTATCAAAAAGGTATGGAAACCGGTCAACAAGAAGGTTTTAACCAGGGTTATACCGAAGCCACACAAAAAGCAACGGAAGAAAACATTCAAGAAAAAGAAAAAATCCAGCTAATGTTAGAAGAAACATTAGCTGAGATTGATCAATATAAGTTTGAAAAGAAAGAAGAATTGATTGAGTTAGCTAGTCACATGGCTGCTAAAATCATTCACAAAGAAATCAATGCATCCGATAAAGGTATTTTAGAACTAGCACAACCTTATTTTTATCAAATAGATAAAGATG
>CAZTXI010000049.1:4755-9005 GCA_964617265.1 uncultured Carnobacteriaceae bacterium
ATACCCAATACACGATTTGTAATTTACGGTGACCCAACTATCGAAGAAAACGGACTTGTAATGGAAAGCTCAAAAGCAGTTATAGATTTACAAGTCAAAAAACAAATCGAAGCGATGTTACAGGAATTTGATGAAATGGAGCGAACAGTCGATGCTTGAGATCCCATTTAATTCATATCATGAGTTGTTAAATGAGAAGCAGTTTGCGAAAAAGCAAGGAAAAGTTAGCCAAGTTACTGGACTAATTATAAAGGTTGAAGGTTTGGACGCATTCGTTGGGGAAATATGTGAGATTGAAATCAAACATTCCAAACGAATCGTTTTATCAGAAGTTGTCGGTTTCGTTGAACAGACGGTATTATTAATGCCGCTTGATGAAATTGATGATATCGGTCCAGGCTGTTTGGTGCAACCAACTGGTAAAAAGTTCAAAGTCGAAGTTAGTGACGATATGTTAGGTATGACTTTTGACGGTTTAGGCCGTCCCTATGACAAGGACCGCGAGATAAACGGACAATATTTTGATGTTAACCGTAGTTCACCCGATCCATTTGAACGTAAAAATATCCAAGACATTTTACCAACAGGTGTTCGTGCAATAGACGGACTCCTAACAATTGGTGAAGGGCAACGTATGGGAATTTTTGCGGGGAGTGGGGTTGGAAAGAGTACGCTGCTTGGTATGATCGCTCGATACTGTCAGGCTGATGTTATCGTTATCGGTTTAATCGGAGAGCGTGGTCGTGAGGTTAAGGAGTTTATCGAAGGTGATTTAGGTCCAGAAGGGTACGCGAAATCAGTTGTTGTTTGTGCAACTTCCGATATGCCACCATTAGTCAGACTAAAAGGTGCCTATGTTGCTACTGCGATTGCGGAATATTTCCGTGATCAAGGTAAAAAAGTTGTTTTAATGATGGACTCGGTTACCCGAGTTGCAATGGCTCAACGTGAAATTGGTCTAGCAACCGGTGAACCACCGACAACCAAAGGGTACACACCATCAGTATTTACAACATTACCAAAACTATTAGAACGAAGTGGAATGTCACATAGTGGTTCAATCACTGCCTTTTATACGGTTTTAGTAGAAGGGGATGACATGAACGAGCCAATTGCGGATACTGTTCGAGGTATTTTAGATGGACATATCGTTCTTTCACGTAAAATCGCTGCCGATAACCATTATCCTGCGATTGATATTCAAAGTAGTTTAAGTCGTTTAATGAAAGAAATTGTTTCAGAAGAACACAACAATAGTGCTGGAAAATTACGGGAGAATCTAGCTACTTACGCGGAGTCTAAAGATTTAATTGATATTGGCGCTTATCAACAAGGTTCAAACGCTATGATTGATGAATCGATTCGATTAAACCATCCAATTAAAAACTTTTTAAAACAACGTGTAGAAGAAAGAACTTTTTATGAAGACACAACCAATCAAATTGCATCCCTATTCAAGTAAGTGAGGAGATCGAATAAGTGGGCTATAAATTTTCACTACAAAATGTATTGGAATGGCGTAAAGATCAAGAAGATGAGGCAAAACTTGAACTGATACAAGCCAAAAATACATTAGAAAATGAACATCGTTATTTAACCAAATTAATCAATGAAAATATTCGTTTAAAAGAAAAAGCTGCACTAAACAAGCGTGTTGATGTGATGCGTCAAGATGATTTATATCGAAAAGTTTTAAACGATAAAATTATTCAACAAAAATTAATCGTTGAACAAACCGAACATGACGTTAAACGAGCAGAAAAAGAACTTCTAAAAGCCCATCAAGATAAAAAAGTGATGGAAAAGTTAAAAGAAAAAGAAGAAGCCGAATATTATGAAGAAATCGAATCAATCGAACAAAAGAATCTCGATGAATTTGCGACAATGACATTTGGTCGCGAAGCCTATTAATTTATAAAACATTGAAAGGTGGTGAAAAATATAAAGACGCAAAATATACCTGTCGATTTTCAAACAGTATCCAATAAAAAGACTAAATCAGTTGAAGTATCTGGACAAGATTTCAAAAAAGCATTACAGAGTGTAGTTGGTGAGGAAGTTAAAGAAGAAAAAGAATCAACTGTTGTAACCGAATCTGAATCGGAAGAATTAACAAAAGAGGAAGAAGAAGTTGTCATGACAGAAGTTCCATTTAACTTAATGGGTCTAATGGTTACTCCAGAAAATATGGAGATATCAGTCACTTTTGAAGTTGAGGAAACAACACAAATAGACCTCCCACAACCAACAGAATTGGTTATGCCAGAAATGGTAGAGGAAGGAACTATCGCACTCAATCAGGATGTAGTGTTATCCGAAGAAATAGAACAAACGACATTTGTATTACCTGAATCGGAAATGGTTCAAGCTGAAACACTAATGGACACTGATACCTTAGAAGCTCCAAACCACATAACATCCCATATTAGTGACAATATTACTATACTTGAAAATGATTTACCAAAACAAGTAATTAGTCTTGAGGCGGAAACTGTATTGCCAACGGATTCAATTCAACTCGATGAACAACCAGAAACTGTCTTGACTCAATCAAATTCTTTAGTTGAAGAAGTCATTTCACAAATGGAAGTGAAGACCGAACCGCAATTAGTCAATGGATTAACTGTTGAAATGGAAGTCAATAAAACAAGTGAAGTAGATTTACAACCTATAGAAATCGAAGCATCCGAAAAAATAGCAATCGGTGAAACAACTGAGTCTCTTGAACCAGTAGAACAAACCGAAAAAGTATTGAACACGGATATTTCTGCAAGTGGTCAACTTACGCATATGAGGTTAACTGCAGCACAACCAGAGCTTCAAATGGAACAAGTAAAAGTGGTTCCGCAAGAACAATTCGTAGAAGAAATTCAAACGATGATTGTTGAAACAGTAGAAGGAACGGATCAAGTTGATCGCGTAACAACTACGAGAATTCAATTAACACCTAGACATTTAGGGGAATTGGATATTGAAATCATCATGAAAAATAACGAATTAACGGCTCGTTTAGTTGTTGAAAAAATGGAAACAAAACAATGGTTAGAACAAAAATTAGCACAGCTAACGAATACACTTGCTGAACAAGAAATTAAAGTTGAGCAATTTGATATTCAAGTTTCCAATCATGCAGCTGGTTTTACGGAATCGAGTTTAAACGATCAACCATTCTTTAAACAACAAAAAGAATCTGTCAAACAACATAGAGGCACCAAAGTTTCGCATGAAGAAGAACAAGTAGTTGAGCAGGTTGAAAGAAAAGTACAATCAAATACGGGGCGTTTAAGTATTTGGGTGTAAAAGGAGTAAGCAATGAACATTTCAAATGACTATATGATTGGTGCACTTAATCGTGTCCAACAACAAGATGTAAAAGATAACACGGTATTAGATCAACAAGATTTCTTAAGAATATTAGCAGCTGAAATCAGTAACCCAAGCTTCTCAGATGAAGGTGGAGGGTCAAGTAGTCAAACTGATTTTATGGGACCAATGCTACAAATGAACTTGATTGACCAAATTACAGAATTAAATAAAGCAATGCAAAACACGATGCTGATGTCGCAACAACAACAAGCTCTAGCTTTAGTTGGTAAAAAAGTAACAGTTGCTGGTCAAACGGATGGTTTAGTAACAGGACAAGTTGACAAAGTTCGCTTCTCAAATGGTTACGCAAGCATTCAAATCAATGGTGTGGAGTACAACTTGAGCAGCGTAATTGAAGTTGGTGAAAATGAGTGATCAATCCAATTACTCATGGGAATGTAAATAATATTCAAACAAAGAATAACCCAATCATTCCTAAAACAGATCGACGCTTCCAAGCATTTGTTGATGAGGCATTAAAAGAAAATCAACAAGTTGAAGCGAGTAAACCAAAAAGTTCAATTAACCTTTCCAATCATGCTCTAAAACGTATGGAACAAAGAGGCATAGAGCTGAATGAAGAAGATATGGAGAAATTAGAAGAGGCATTTGCATCCTTAAATCAAAAAGGTGCAGAGAATTCACTCATTATTTACAACGATTTATCGTTAATCGCAAGCGTTAAGAATCGAACGATTATTACCGCATCTAAAACAGAGGAAATGCGTGAAATCACAAACATCGATAGTGCAATACTTGTACAACAATAAAAATAAATAGCTGGACTGAAAAGAGGCTATTCTTCCCATTGACCGATTGATATGGGAGGCAAAAATGGAGGATAAATAAAAATGTTAAAATCTTTATATGCTGGTGTATCCGGA
>CAZTXI010000050.1:0-8813 GCA_964617265.1 uncultured Carnobacteriaceae bacterium
CAACGTTATTTAAAGAATGAATTCTCCGTTTGAATACCATTAAGAATTTACACTTTGAGTTAAAATAAAGCTTATGCTTAATCGCCTCAATGAGGTAATCATTTAGATGATTTAAATAGCTAGCTATTTTTCATTTCTGCTCCTAATTAAGCCTTTGTTAGTAATCGCTTTCATTATATAATAAATATATACCGAATACAATTATGTATCTAATTCAATAAATTTTATTCGATATCACACTTCAAACTTTTACAATTTAAAAAAAGCAGCTTTTCAGCTGCTTTTTTCTTATTATTCTTCTGTTTACTACTCCACTATGTTTAAATAAACGATTGATGTGATTCGGTAAATTAACCAATAGATTAAAGCAAATCCAATAACTACCCCAACAGTAACAGATAGCAACAGCATTTTACTGGTAATCCCAAATAAAATTACCATTTTTTGTAAAATAGGGAATGCAAATGCTACATGAAGTGAGGCGACTAATACGGGTAAAGTAAACATCCAAACGATTTGTGAGCGTGTTGCTTTTCGTGTTGTTTCTTTATCTAATCCTACTTTTTGCATGATTTGAATACGTTCGCGGTCGTCATATCCTTCTGAAACTTGTTTAAAGTAAGTAATTAATGCCGCGCCTATCGTAAATAGTCCACCTAAAAACAAGCCTAGGAATAAGAAGCCACCATTCATACTGTACCATTCTTCACGGTTTGTACTTCGTGATTCGTAAAACACTCCTAAATCTAAACCGTGGTCACCTATTTTCTGGTTGATTATTTCAGAATAGGCGACTTTGTCTTCATCCGCTGCATTGGTTGTCCAAAAGATATTAGCTTCCCAATTCGTTAAATATTCATCTGCATTTGGATTATAAAATGCAGCAATTTCATCAACTGTTTGTGCATTAGGAACAACGGCAATTAAAGTATCCACTAAGTTCACATTCGCATCTAAAAAGAATGGTAAGTCATCTAATTCTCTGAGATCATACATACGCCCACCGAGTTCAAATTGATCAAAATCTTCCTTCAGACCCGCAGTACGAACTAATATTTCATTCGCTGCTAGTTCTTCAGACTCCCCAGCTGTTCGATTATAATCCTCTAAAGGTAGTAGGATTAATAATTGGGGCAAGCCTCCACCTGCATTGTTATCTCTAGTAGTAAAGCGATTCTCATTAAAGTCACCGAAGATGTTCATGTATTTGAATGCTAATTGTGATTCGATTTTAAGATTTTCGTCTTCGGTGATGGCAGTGACATGGTCAGTCAACTGATCTAATCCAGTTGTTAAAGTCGCGCCGTCTGTCCCGTAATTTGTTCGGATAGTGGCACTATTTTCTTCTGGGAATCGATTAGACAGTGTTTCTTCTGTTCCAACAAATAATGTAACCGTTGTTGAAATAGCTATAATTACCATCGTCGATAAAATCGTAATATTCGCTAAACCAGCTGCATGTTGTTTCATTCGGTATAGCATGCCTGACACGGATATAAAGGGTCCAGGTTGATAATAGAATGAGCGATTTCTCTTCAACATTTTTAAAATAATGATTGAGCCTGCTGTAAACAATAAATATGTTCCAACAATAACCAACAATACCGCTAGGAAAAATTGAATTAAGGCACTAATCGGATCTTCAATTCTGATTGAGATGAAGTATCCCGCTCCTAATGAAAGCAATCCAAGTAAGAATAATATTGGTGAACTTTTTGGTTCTTTTTCGCCTTCTTTACCGCTTTTCAATAATTTAATAGGGTTAGCCAATGTAACTTGTGTCGCATTATAAATAAAGGCTAAAAAGAAAACTCCTATAAATAAAATTACTGTAAACAAAACAGATTGAGAGGATAAGGTATATTCCATCGCTGTTGGTAATTTCAATAAATAATTTAAAAATAAGAAGCCGAGTTGTCCAAGCAAATTACCTACAATGAGTCCGAATACAATACTGATTACGCCTAAAATAGTACTTTCCATCCACAACACTCGGCGGATATGTTTTTTCTCTAAACCAAGAATATTGTATAGACCGAGTTCTTTCTTGCGACGTTTCATCAAGAAACTATTCGTGTAAAAAATAAAGATAATCGAGAAAAATGCGACTACAACCGTACCTAAAGCAAATAACTGAGGTAACAAAGAAGAACGCTCTTCGACAAAAGGATTCGTCATTAATGAACTCATCATTTGAAACATCGCTACGGTTATCATAGCTGAAATGGTATACGGTAAATAGATTTGTTTATTTGACTGAATATTTCGCCAAGCTAATTTTAGTGAAAAATTAATCCCCATTTTACTCACCTCGTCCTGACGCGACTAGAATAGATTGTGTAATTTTCTCCATAAAACGTTCCGATGATTGCTCTCCACGGTATAGTTCATGGAAAACTCGTCCATCACGAATAAATAATACTCGATTGGAATAGCTAGACGCACGGGCACTGTGGCTCACCATAATAATCGTTTGACCTTGACGGTTTATTTCAGCTAATATTTCCATTAGATTTTGCGAAGCTTTAGAATCCAAAGCACCTGTTGGTTCATCCGCTAAAATCAGTTTCGGCTTTGTAATTAAAGCACGCGCAACTGCAGCTCGTTGTTTTTGACCACCTGACACTTCATACGGGTAGCTATTTAAAATGGCTGCGATACCTAGACTCTCTGCTAATGGATAAAGTCTCGCTTCCATTTCTTTAATTGGAGTACGAGCTAAAACAAGGGGTAATAAAATGTTATCTTTTAAGGTAAAGTTATCGAGTAGATTAAAATCTTGGAATACAAAGCCTAATTCTTCTCGTCTGAATTTTGAAATATCTTTCTCTTTGATGTCAGATAATGATTTACCATCGAGATAGACTTGTCCTTCTGTTGGTGTATCGAGTGTGGATAAAATATTTAATAAACTTGTTTTACCCGAACCAGATTCACCCATAACTGAAATGAATTCTCCTTTTTCAACGGAGAAATCGACTTGTTGTAAAGCTTCTGTACCTTTCGTACCTAATCGGGATGTATATACTTTGCGGACGTTTTTAACTTCTATAAATGTCATATTTTTTCATTCCTCTTCTGAATTCATTTGATGTATTAAGAATAAAGTATTTGAATGGAGCCAGCATTTATCTAATCTTACAGAGTTAAAAAGGAACCTTACAAAATTGTAAGATTCCTGTAAGTTACATCATTAATCAAAGAATTTAAGTTTTTCACGGGTGAAATCTATCGTTGCTTTCGTTCCTACACCAACTTCCGAATCAATTGTTAGCTTATGACCGAGGCGCTGGCAGATTTTTTTAGATAAAAACAAACCAAGTCCTGTTGATTTTTCATGCAATCGGCCATTTAAACCGGTGTAGCCTTTTTCAAATATCTTCGGTAAATCTTCTTTTCGTATGCCACTACCAGTATCTTCTATAACCAATTTTGTTGGCGTCGTCATGTAAATTTTAATTAGACCGTTTGGCGTATATTTCAAACTGTTTGATAAAATTTGTTCAATTAAGACTTGTAGCCATTTTCGATCTGTTAAAATGACGGTATCTTCATCGACATCAAATTCTAGACTAATATCATTATAAATAAATAATAGCGAATAATTTTTAAGCGTTTCTTTGATAACTTGCCCGAGACGAATTTCATCTAAATCGAGTTCTTTACCTGTTTCTTCTAATTTCAAATAATTCAATGCCATATGCGTATAGTTATTCAAGTAAATTAATTCTTGTTCCATCTGTTGTTTTTCTTTCGACTCTTCATCGCTACGCTGAAGAATTAAACTAATGACTGAAATCGGTGTTTTAATCTGATGCAACCACAAGGTGAAATAATCTAATTGATCTTTTTCTTTTGTATGGGTATCTGCCCGATACTTTTCAAATGATTTTTCTAAGTGTTTATATTGTTTTTCATATGCATCATCCAAACTATCAAACTTGTCTTCTTTCATATTCTCAAATAGCGACTGATGCAATTGTTCCATTCTCTCGACTCTTTTAAGATAATGAGACCACTGAACCAAAATCAGGATAAAAAACAGAAAGAATGTTAGCTGTGTCGCATACCCAAAAAAGAAAAATGGCGCACGCGTTAACCAAATGAGCAATGCAAAGATACCTAAAATACTAAAGACTAAGTAAAATTGATAGCGTATCGATTTTAAAAATGGTTTGATCCACTTACTCTTTGTTGACTGCATAGCCGACTCCTTTTTTAGTTTGAATAAAATCCCGAAGACCCATTTCACGCAGTTTTTTCCGAATTCGGGTTATATTTACTGCGAGCGTATTACCATCTATGAAGGATTCGTCCTCCCAAAGTTCTTTCATGATTCGGTCTTTTGAAATGAACTGCCCTTTTCCATTAAAGAGAATGGCTAATATTTTTGCTTCATTTTTTGTTAATGGCATTTCTTCATTTTGATAACTCACGGTTAAGTCATTTGGTTTTAACACTACTTGATCGATTGTTAGAAAATCATCTTGCTCGTTAAAAGAATAGGTACGTCTAAGCAGTGCTTGGATTTTTGCCACAACAATGGATAATTGAAATGGCTTTTGAATATAATCGTCCGCTCCCATTTGAATGGCCATAATCATATCCATATCATCTGTTTTTGACGTGATAAAAATAATCGGCACTTCAGAAACTTTACGGATTTCTTGACACCAATGGTAACCATTAAAAGCTGGCAAGGTAATATCCAGCAGTACAAGTTGTGGGCGTATTGTCAGAAATTCCTCCGTAATCGCATGAAAATCGGTAGCGATTGTCACTTCATATTGCCATTTTTCAAGTTCGTCTTTTAAGGATGTGGCAATCGTTTTATCATCCTCAACGATCATAATCGAAAACATACTCGTTGCTCCTTTTTATCCGTCCATTTCTATTAGTATAACATGCACGAATGTCATTTCCATCAAACTTAAGGACGGATTTTGTGGCTGTTCGGGTTATCTGTGGATAAGTTTTTTGACTGGGTGTCTCTATCAAGGCAACTGTCTTTTAGATTCATTATAGTATGCACGAATTCCTTGTTCATTAAGCTGAAATGGGTTTTGAGCGCTTATCTAAACGGTTTTCATTTCACAAAAAGGGTTTTAGAAAAATAAAAAGGCCCACTACTCGTGAAAGTAGTAAGCCATTTAATGTTATGATTAGTTTTCTTCTGTTTTGAAACCGAACTTTTTGTTGAATCGATCGATTCGTCCATCTGCTTGAGCAAATTTTTGTTTACCCGTATAGAATGGATGTGAATCTGAAGATATCTCAATTCGGATTAATGGGTATGTGTTACCGTCTTCCCATTCAACCGTTTCGTTAGATGTTTGTGTTGATCCTGACATAAATTCGTAACCTGTAGTTGTATCTCTAAATACAACTTTGTTATATTCTGGATGAATTCCGCTTTTCATTCTTTTCACTCCTCTGCCATAGAACTTTTTGTTCCATAGTTTATTCTTTTCATGCGTTTTTTGATTATAACTTGAATAAGACTGAAATGCAATCCTATTCTTGCAACATCAAATATAATAGCATGTAATCACTGTAATTGCAATATTGTTTCGTAAAATAATTGATCCTTTTGATGATTAATTATTGACACGATTCAATATATTTTTAATAAATTCTTCGTTTGTTTTTGTTGCTTGTAATGTATTGATAAATTTCTCTGTGAATTCAAGTGAGTCATTTGGAATGCTTCGACGTAGACGGAATACGGCTTCAAATTCATCTTTTGATAGCAATAATTCATCTTTACGCGTACTTGATTTCACAATATCTATCGCTGGGAATACACGTCGGTTCGCCAGGATACGCGATAAGTGGATTTCCATGTTACCTGTTCCTTTGAACTCTTCGTAAATAACGTCATCCATACGACTTCCTGTATCGACTAAAGCTGTTGCGATTATCGTTAAGCTTCCGCCTTCTTCAACGTTACGTGCTGATCCGAAGAATCGTTTTGGTGGGTACAGTGCTGCGGGGTCAATTCCCCCACTTAATGTACGGCCACTTGGTTGTTCAACTAAGTTATAAGCACGAGATAGACGTGTGATACTATCCATCAAGATAACAACATCTCGTTTATCTTCAACTAATCGACGTGCGCGTTCTAAAACTAATTCACTAACGCGAACGTGGTTTTGTGCTTTTTGGTCGAAAGTTGAATGAACAACTTCTCCTTTGATACTACGTTCAATATCCGTTACTTCTTCTGGTCGCTCGTCAATTAACAGCATAATTAATTCCACATCTGGGTGGTTTGTTGTGATGCTATTGGCGATTTCTTTTAGCAGGGTTGTTTTACCTGCTTTAGGTGGTGCCACGATGATTCCACGCTGGCCAAACCCAATTGGCGCCAATAAATCTAACATACGTGCTGATTTATGTTTTTGGCTTGATTCAAGTTTGATTTTTTTATCTGGATATAATGCCGTTAATGCTGGGAAGTGTGGACGATCTCTTGCTTCTTCTGGATCTTTTCCGTTCACTTCTTTTACATTCATTAATCCAAAGTGGCGTTCGTTTTTCTTCGCTGGGCGTGCTGTCCCAGAGACTCTGTCTCCTTCACGTAAACCAAATCGAGTCATTTGAGATGCTGAAATATAAACATCTTCGTCACTCGGTGAGTAGTTGATAGCACGTAGGAAACCAAAGTCTTGGTTTGGTAATTTATCTAAAATACCACTTACTTGGAAGTAGCCTTGCTTTTCTTCCTGTGCTCTAATCACTGCGAATGACAATTCTTTTTTATTCATCTGGCTATAGCGTGGAACATTGAGTTCTTTCGCCATTTCATAAATGTCTTTCAACGTTTTTTCTTGTAACTGATCATAAGTTAAAAATTTATCTTTTTCCACGTGCTCCCTCTTATTCTGTAATTATTCTTACTGTTCGTTTTCGACCATTTGAATGTCTGCGCCGATTTCAGTTAATTTTTCTACAATATTTGCATAACCACGTAAAATATTTCCGACTCCAGTAATAACTGTTTCGCCTTCTGCGATTAGTGCTGCGTTTACTAATGCTGCTCCAGCTCTAAGGTCACTAGCTTCTACCTGCGCTCCCGTCATTTTCTGGCCACCATTTAATAAAATCATATCACTTTCCACTCGAGCATTTGCACCCATTCTTTGTAGTTCTGGGATATGGTTTACCCGTTTTGGATAGATTGTGTCTGTGATCGAAGATTCTCCATTAGCCATTAGTAATAATGGTGTAACTGGTTGTTGCAGATCCGTCGCAAAACCTGGATAAGGTTGTGTTTTAATTGAAACGGGGTTCAAGTTGCCATCATGGCTTGTGATACGAATACTGTCCTCACCAATCTCCATTGGTACGCCCATTTCTTTAAATTTTGCAACGAGTGAATCGATATGTTCAACAATAACGTTTTCGACCAATACATCTTCACCCATTGCTGCTGCAATAGATAAGTATGTTCCTGCTTCAATTCGGTCAGGAATAACAGTGTGCGATACGCCATGTAATTCTTCTACTCCTGTGATGCGAAGTGTATCTGTACCTGCTCCACGAATTTTAGCACCCATTTTATTTAATAATGTTGCAACATCGATGATTTCAGGTTCACGTGCAGCATTTTCAATAATTGTTACACCTTTTGCTCTTGTTGCCGCAAACATGACATTGATTGTTGCTCCGATTGAAACCACGTCAAAGTATACAGATGTTCCTGTCAAACCTTCTTCGCCAGCATCAAAATGCATCGATCCCATTTTATTATCAACATGAGCTCCTAATGCACGGAATCCTTTTAAGTGCTGATCAATTGGGCGTGGGCCTAAATCACAACCACCTGGTAAACCAACAACACCTTGACCAAATTTCGCTAATAATGCACCCATAAAGTAATAAGATGCACGTAAGCTATTAATTTTTCCGCTTGGCATCGGGATTGAAACCATTTCAGTTGGGTCAATATGAAGGGTCGATCCATTGAATTCTGTATGAACGTTCATTTCATTCAAAATCTCAATTAATGAATATACATCCGCTATGTTCGGTACACCTTCTAGTGTTACCGGTGAATCTGCTAAGATTGCTGCTGGGATAAGCGCTACAGTACTGTTTTTAGCACCTGAAATAGATACTTTACCTGATAGTTTTTTGCCACCATTAATGACTAATTTTTTCATGTATTATTCCTCGCCTTTTTAAGTTGATAGATTCTAATTTCAGTTCAGTTTATTTGATTGTTAAATGTTCTTTTGGATTTTTTATTTTATGATTTTAAAATTATAAGTGTAGGGTATCAATAATGTGTAATGATGTGTCAGAAGCAATAAACACATACGCTGTTAGTATACGATAGTTTCACTGATTTTCCAAATATATTCCTTTAATTTCTTGGAATTCTTGTACACATGTTCAGCATTAAATATTCCACACTAAAAAGTTTATGAGAACAGTTAGTAAAGCAGCGATTGGAATTAATAGTTTAAAGTTTGTATGTTTCGTTTTATGGCGATTCAGATTCATACCGAGATAGGCACCCACTCCACCAGCTAAGAAGGCTGAGGCAAGTAAGTGAAATTCCGAAATACGATTACGTTTATGTGCCGCTGCACGCTTTTTATCAATGTAGAATAGTAAATAAGTGTAGATATTCTGAATAAAAATAAGTGCCCAGATGATAAATTTAAGTTCTAAATCCTGTATCGACATCTATTCGACCTCCAATAGTTAAGTACTTCTATTATAAGTTGTTTTTGTGAAATAGCCAATCCATCTGAAGATGGAGTTGAGGCATTATATGTGAGGATAATTTTTATGATGTAGTCCAC
>CAZTXI010000051.1:0-2989 GCA_964617265.1 uncultured Carnobacteriaceae bacterium
CTGATCAATGCGTTCGTTCTCTTTTAGCACAATTATACTCCCTTTTCCATTACGTAAAAAAAGTAATAGAGCCCATTGAAATGGGACCTATTACTTGCGCTCGCCATAAATAACTTCTAAACAAAAAGCACAGGGTTCGTCTTCTACGCGACGTTGCCCATAAAAAATGTTACAAACATGAAACCCATCTTCATAAATACTCTCTAGGTTCAAGCGAGACTTCGTTAGACCGCTTGTTTCATCCTCTGTTAATGGCTGGGTTTCTTTCGATAAACGTTCTCGCAAATGAGAATTTTCCATCTGCAAAGTATTATTTTCTTCTAATAATTTAACAATTTCATCTTTTAGTGTACTGATTGTTTGGAGAGTGGCTTCTGTAGATGCTTCGATTTCAACAATTGAATCGATGATTTCTTTTTTCTTCACATATCCCACTCCTATTCTACATATTTTTTAAATATTCAAAGCAATTTGTTCAAAGACGCCTTGTGCTGCCACATAACGCCCTAATTTTTTCTTTCCAGCTAACAACAACGTTAAAACATTTGGCAGCTGTGCTTGTAATTTCATAGATGCCATTTCACGTAATTTTGCTTCGTGTTTTGAAAAAGCAGTGACTCTTTCTTGTTCAAAACAGATGGCTGTTAAGTCTCGATAAAGTAAAATAAGTAAATCTAATATTAATGAAGCATTCTCACGATTACTGCCATAGTTCATAATATCGGTTTGGATATAGATGAACGCTTGGTCTTTATTTTTATGCAATAATAAAAACCATTTCCAAACGATTTCTACGATAGCATTAAACTCTTCACTCTCAAAGATTTCTACCGCTCGATCCGCATCTTGGGTTAAATAAGCTAATATTGTTGCAGCTTCAGCTGGTATGCCTTTTTCCAGGATATCTTCCATTCGGATAGCAATATCTCGAACTGGAAAATGAATAATCTGCGCTCTTGAAACAATCGTCGGCAACAATTTTTGAACTTCTGTTGTAAGTAACATGATTGTGATTTCACCTTCAGGCTCTTCTATAAATTTCAGTAAACTGTTGGCCGCATTCATAGTCATTTTATCCATGTCTTTTACGATTAAAATTTTTCGTCTTGTTTCCATACCACTTTTTGAAAATTCTTCTTTAATGGCTCGGACTTGATCTACTTTAATCGATAGCCCATCTGGTGCTAGTGTTGTCACATCAGGATGATCACCTTGCTGAATACGTAGACATTGGTTGCATTCTAAGCAAGGTGATTGGCCATCCATATTATTTTGGCAATACAAGCTCTGAGCAATCCAAAGAGCCATTTCATACTTACCTGTTCCCGCGATTCCATCAAAAATATAAGCATGTTGTAATCGATTCGTTTTTATTAAATTTGAAAAAAATTCGCTAATTTCAGGTTGTTTTGTCATAACTGTTGGCATCTCTATAACTTCCTAAACTTGTCTTATATTTTCTTGAATTGGTCAACATCTAGTACAAATACTGTTGCTCCACCAACTTCAACGTCTACTGGATAATTTAAGTTCATTTCAAAGTTAAAGTCATATGTTGGAGGTGACATTATTGATTGAACACGCGTTGAACATACTTCTTCGATAATTTCGATAACCGGATCAACTTTACTGTCTTCAATTCCTACGATAAATGTACTGTTACCTGATCGCATGAAACCACCAGTTGATGTTAATCGAGTTGAACGCACCCCGTTTTTAGTGAATGCTTCATTTAATCTTTTGCTATCTTCATCTTGAACAATTGCAATTATAAGTTTCATCATCTGTTCCTCTCTTTCATGTTATCTCTAATAAATTTTGTTTTATTAGTTCATTTTCCAATATCATCCACGCTTCGTTAAAGACGTCTTCTGGACTTTTGGATGCATCAATTAGTTGCATACGATCTGGATTATTTTCTAACAAAATTAAATATGTATCTCTTACCCGATTATGAAATGAAACTTCCTCTAATTCTAATCGGTCTTTTTTACGTCCTGAATTATTGTGACCTATTCGGTTTAAACCAACTTCTGCCTCTACATCTAAGTAAAGAGTTAAATCAGGTTCTAAGTATTCTGTCGCAAACTGATTCAGAGTGGCAACTTCTTCGACACCGATTTTACGTCCTGCACCTTGATAGGCAATCGAACTATCAACAAAGCGGTCACATAATACGACTTCACCTCGATTTAGAGCGGGCTGTATCGTTTCAATGATATGCTGGCGACGACTAGCCGCAAATAGTAAAGCTTCTGTCTTAGCATCCATTTCTTTATTTTCGGGATCGATAATCACTTCTCGAATCTTTTCAGCTAAATCGCTCCCACCTGGTTCTCTTGTTGAAATGAATGGAACCGTCAATACAGATTGCAATTTTTTATTCAACTTTGCAACAAGCGTTGACTTCCCTGCTCCATCGGGTCCTTCTACGGTAATAAATAATCCTGTCAATCCATTCTCTCCGTTCGCAAATAATCTACATAATCAATTATACGTTAGAAATGGATATTTTTCCATCAATTATACGTATTCACTGAAAACCAAAACAGTTTTCATAAAATAAACACATCTCATTTTATAGGAGTTAAGCTTTAATATATGCATAACCCATCTGTTGTTTTCGTACAAGTTCCGTAATCCCAGCAGGTACAATGTTCACAAAGGAGAAAAGAACTTCTTTGTTTAATTTTTGTGCTTTCAAAGCATTGTTACAGGCGGTGAAATGAACACCTTTTTTTGAGAGCTCTTCTAAGTTTTTTCCATTTGTTTCAGACGATTCTGCTTCATAATAACGAACAGCTTCACCATTCGCAAGAACGATTACTTCGACTGCCTCGTTTGCAAGATCTGCGAGTAAATTATTCGCATTTGCTAGCGTTGTTTTCCATTTTCTTAGCTCATTGACGTGAAAAACGACCTTATATTCTTCCATTATCTTCCCTACTTTCAATTTGTGGTTGACCTAGTTAACTTGACTTGGATTAAT
>CAZTXI010000051.1:3089-8789 GCA_964617265.1 uncultured Carnobacteriaceae bacterium
GGTTTCATGTCATTATTCAGTTATTAATCTTTCATTTTATCCCATAGTTTCAGGCATTCTTCTCGACTTACTACTTCGTGAACCTGATGCAACATCCAATGGTACCCATGAGGATCCATGAAAGATGCATTCGATACACCGTATCCAGCTAATTCAACGACAGGTTGTACTTCGATACAACCTGCTTCGATAGCTTTTTTATAGGTTCCTTTAATGTCAGGAACGGTTATATTGACCCACATCGTAATCGGATGTTCCGGATTGGGAGCGACTAGTTTAAATTTTGGGTTAGCATCCAGCATATGGAAGCGAGTCCCGTAGATAGAAAAAATCACTTCATTTTGACCTTTTTGTAAATCGGTCACTTCAATCCGTTCAACTTCAAATATTCTTTCATAACACTTGAGTGCAGCTAGACAATCATTGACAACAAAATCTATTTCAATATCTCTCATTTTAATTGCCACTCCATTCCTCATTGCGAGAGAACATAACGATATTACATCTCTGTTCGGCCTTGTACAGCTTTCAATAATGTGACTTCATCCGCATATTCGATATCGCTTCCCACCGATAATCCATGAGCTAAACGCGATACACGTATTTGTGCGGGTTTGATTAAACGGGACAAGTAAGTAGCGGTAGCTTCTCCTTCAACATTCGCATTGGTTGCGACGATTACTTCTTCAACTTCATCGTTTTGAAGTCGTTTTAGCAACGTTGGTATGTTGATATCTTCAGGTCCTGTTCCTTCAATCGGTGAAAGAACACCATTTAAGACGTGGTATAGTCCTTGATATTCTTGCATTTTCTCAAGTGCAATCACATCTTTAGGTTGTTCTACCACTAGAATGGTCGATCGATCACGATTTTTGTCCGAGCAAATTAAGCACGGATCACTTTCAGTAATATTGCCACAATTGGAACAATATTTTAAATCTCGTTTTACACTAACTAAGTTTTTGGCAAAGTCAGTGACATCTTCTTCTTTCATATTGATGGTATAAAAAGCTAAACGAGCAGCTGTTTTCTCGCCTATACCCGGTAGTTTCATATAGCTTTCCATCAGACGAGAGATTGGTTCTGGATAATACATGGACAACTCCTGCTTTCTAAATGTTCAACTCTTTTGTATGGCTTAGAAACCTGGAATGTTCAAGTTTTGTGTATATTTACCCATTACTTGTTCTGTTTCTGCTTCAACTTTAGCTAATACGTCTTTTAATGCAATTGTAATTAAGTCTTCTAAAAATTCAGCATCGCCCATTTCAGCGATATCTTCTTTGACTTGAACTGATAAAACGTCTCTTTTACCGTTCATTTCAATCGTGATTAATTCATCGTTTGCAACACCTGTAAAAGTTGTTTCTTCTAATTTTGCTTGTGATTCAGTCATTTCCTTTTGCATTTTTTGCATTTGTTTCATCATGTTTTTCATATTTCCGCCGCGCATAAAAATTCTCCTTTTATTTCTTATTTATAATTTATTTTGTAATTCTTCGACAGCCTTCATCCCACCGGCAATAACAGTTGTTTGATAACCTAAATCTTCTAGGAAGGACGATGCTGTTGTACCTCGATTCCCTGAACCGCATAATGTATAAATCTTTTTATTAGGATCAAGTTTATCGATTGATTCTGCTAATTGTTCTAACGGTATACTGACCAAGTTTGTTTCAGGTGCAGGTCGGGTTATTTCATCTGGATGTCTCACATCCAGTAAAATAAACTCACCATTCGTTGTAAATAAATCTTTTGCTGAAATGAGAGCTGTTTGTTTGAGCTCTTCAGCTGGGATAGCCTCAATTGATAAATAACCTTCAACATTATTAAATCCATGTTCATTCGCTATTTCTAATAATTCAGCTAACTCTGTTTCTGATTCAGCGCCTGTAATAAACACTAATGGTTCATCTACTTTCAGAAAGTTTAAGCTATATTTTTTAAAATTGCCCATATTTAAATTAAGCGAATGTTCCAAATGTCCTATTTGATAATCCGCTTGACTACGAATATCTACAACTTGTTGTTGGTTTAAATCTGCATAGGATAATTTTTTCATACCAAACATCTCCTTGTCAGTCTATTCAATCACTTCAACAATATTTTCACCAAAGAACTCAACAGCTTTTGAAACAACCTCATCTTCTTCAGATAGTTTTGGAGTTGCTTCTGCTTGTTCATCATCTTCAGCTGATTGTTGACTTGGATTATTCATCTGATTGATATAGTCTTGACGCAATTCTGGCCATTCTTTGCTGGTAACTGGAATGAGTTGAATGCGTTTTTGAATAATTTTGTCCAAATAATTATTCACTTTATCTTGTAGGTCTGCATCTTCTTGAGCTCTTTCACATAAAATACCATATTCAAATTTCACCACTAATGATGTTGGACTAGCAGCTACTGGTTCTGAATTATTGAGTAACGCTTTTTGACCGACATCTAAAATGTCGAGCAAGTCTACCCAGACCGATTTTATATCACGTAAATCTTGATGCGTCGCTTCGGCTAATACTTGGTAAACGGCCGTACGATCAGCTTGGAAGTTTCCTTCGCGTGTTTTGGTTGGTGCTTTCTTCGGTCTAGCGCCTGTGCCATTTTCTTGAATCGAAGTAATCGCTGCTTTCAATGTCTGCAGTTCGCTTTGTAATTTCTGTACTTCTTCTGTTGAAATATCAGAAACATTTGCAACGGGTTCAACCACTTGAGATGGCTGCTCGATTGGTTTGCTGGCTGCTCCACCTTGGTGCTGCGATAATTTAATTGTAGCTACTTCAAGATAAACTTCTGCATGATTACTCAAGCGCAGTTCTTGTTGCGTATCGTTAAACACACGAATCACTTCGTATAAGAAATCTTCTGGTAGCTTCATCGCTAAGTTTTCAAATGTCTCACTGAATTTCGCAATTTTATAAATTGAACGCTCTTGTGCCTGTGTATTTTGGAATAATAATAAATCACGTGCAAACAAGATTACGTCCTCGACAAATCGCCCGGCATCTTTACCTTCTGAAAGTAAGCTTTGAAGAAGGTTGAGCGCTTCTTTTGTATCACGACCAGCTAACGAATCAAGGTAATGCTCCAATAAATCCTGGGTCACACTTCCTGTAATGCGTTGGATATCATCTGTTTGAATGTGGTCTTCATGAAATGATAATGCCTGGTCTAAAATACTTAACGCATCACGCATTCCACCTTCAGCTGCTTTTGCAATTAAAAGCAAGGCATCCTCTTCATGCTCGATTCCTTTTTCATCCAAAATATACTCCATACGTGAAATGATATCTTCTTGTGAAATACGTCGGAAATCAAATCGTTGCGTACGTGAAATAATCGTTAATGGAATCTTATGGGGCTCCGTAGTTGCTAGAACAAATACAACATTTCGAGGCGGTTCTTCTAATGTTTTCAGTAAGGCGTTGAACGCACCCATTGAAAGCATATGAACCTCATCAATAATATAAACTTTATATTCAGCTTGTGTCGGTGCATAATTTGCTTTGTCACGAATATCTCGAATTTCTTCGACACCGTTGTTACTAGCCGCGTCAATTTCAATAACGTCACCAAGACTACCATTTGTAATTTGCTCACAAATCGTACAGTTGTTACACGGCTCACCGTCTACTGAATTCGGACAGTTGATTGCTTTGGCGAATATTTTAGCCACACTTGTTTTTCCAGTTCCACGTGGTCCTGAAAATAAATAAGCATGACTTGATTTTTTTTGGCGAATCGCATTTTTTAATGTTTGTGTGATCATCTCTTGACCTGAAACATCTGTAAATGTTTGCGGTCGCCACACACGATATAAGGCTTGATAAGTCATTTTATATTTTCACCCTTACTTGTTTCTCTTACTTCTCTATTATAAAGAAAATACCATGCAATTAACATGGTATTTCCGGGATATCTTAAATTTGTAAACGGATTGTTAACTTTAGTCTTTTTCTAAATAGTCGGACACACGCGCTATAAAATCTTCAAGAACGACAATGCGGGCATATTTTTTACTCATCCCACTAACAATTTTCCAAGGGGCATCCGCTGTTGATGTATAGACAACCATTTCATCCATAGCTTGTTTGTAAGCATCAAATCGTTCATGGTTACGCCAATCTTCATCCGTTAATTTATGTTGTTTGTCTGGGTCGTCCGCTCTTTCTTGAAAGCGAGCGAGTTGTTCTTCTTTATTAATAATTAATAAATATTTTAAAATTAAATACCCTTCGTGAACTAAATTGTGCTCCATTTTATTTATTTCAGCATAAGCTTCTTGCCAACGATAAGTTGGGGTCAGTTCTTCTACTCGTTCCACTAAAACTCGACCATACCAACTGCGATCAAAAATAGTCATTCTTCCATGTATTGGAAAATCACGATAAAAACGCCATAAATAATGGTGTGCCATTTCATGCTTAGTGGGACTTGAAACAGTCGCCACGTCTAATGCGCGCGGGTCAATGTAACGGGTTAAGCGTTCGATATTCCCACCTTTTCCTGCGGCGTCCGTTCCTTCGTATGCAACAATGACTGCTTTATTTTCTAAATAAACTTGATACATTAAATCACCAGCACGTTTTTGAAGACTTTCTAGTTTTTCATCATACTCTTCTTCTGAAATGTCAGCCGTTAAATCTACTTGTGCTAACGGTAAAACTTCGCTCGTTAAATCAGGTAAGTCTGGTTCTTCCCGTTCTGTGCTCGTCGATAAAAATAGTTCTAAGCGCTCCACACAAATCGTTAAGGCTTTTCGCGACGTATTTTTCTTGCCATCGATATAAAGGATATCCCAAGGTGTCTTAGGATAATTTGTTTGATTTAAAACTTGCTTGAAATGATCATAAAATGTATTGTAGTGCATAAATTGTCGATAATCTTTTTCATCTAAACGTACATGTTGATAGGGTTCTGCTTCTAATTTTAGAATATTTTCCATAAGCTCTTCCCTTGTTTGGTGAAGGAAAAACTTAATGATTAAAGTGTCGTTATCTGCCAATGCCTTCTCCACAAATTGAATATCCTCAATGACATGGGCTAAATTATTTTCATCCAAATTCGGATCATCTAAAATATCATAATAAAAACTGCGGTCAAAAAATGAAATTTGTCCTTCATAAGGTGCTTTCATAAAGAAACGATAGAGATACGGATGAGCATTGTCTTCCTCAGAGGGCGATTCAAAAACACTTACTTCATAGTATTTAGGATCCAGTTCTCGCGTTAAATCTTTCAGCAACATCCCTTTTCCAGACGATTCCCAACCGTCTACTATCACTAGCATGCTTTTCTTAGTCTCTTTTAACTGTCTTTGTAGTCGAGCAAAATCCTCACCAATACTTGAGCGTTTACGTTCAGCTATATCATGTGGTATTTCGTCTCGTTGAGCTCTTTTTCCTGGTAACATGTCCTCACCTTTCTCTATTTTCTGTGGTCTAGTTATCTTTATCATACGGCAATCCGATTTCATTTTAAAAGAATAAGGCTCTCCTATATAGTGGGCAAACTTTTTGCAATGTCATTTTAATCTTGAGACAATGAGAGCGTTAACAAATAAGAAACAAATTTTACGAGGAGGAAGTTTTTTGAAGACAAAACAACTCTATATAAATGGTGAATGGATCAATTCAACCGAACAGGAAATCGCTGAAATTCTAAATCCGGCAACCGAAGAAGTCATCGCAAATGTTCCGATTG
>CAZTXI010000052.1:0-8757 GCA_964617265.1 uncultured Carnobacteriaceae bacterium
AGAGTTCAAAATAGAGTGACTGTAATAAATACGGTTCTTGATATTTCACCGCAAGTTGTCTCATCCAATTTTTAACTCGTTGAGTTTTAACACCATCCGCTAACCACTTATCTTTTAACTTTTGAAATTGAGCTTTCTCTTTTTCAGTTGCTAAATTCTTCAGATGACCCCAGACATGTTCAACCGCATTTTGTTCAATATTTTGTTGCGGTTCCATTAGTAGAGCCTCTTCAATTAATCTGTAAAACTCAAGAACTGGATAAACAGTTTTATCTTTCAAGAGTGTTCGAATCGCTTGATAGTGTTGTGGCGACTTACTTAAGACAAGGTACTTATAACGTCCCCACTCCGCTTCTAAGTTTTTCATTTTAGGCTGCTTGGAAATAGCAAGATTCACTTTTATAGCGGAAAGATTCTTATCCTTCACTTCTAACATGATGTCTACACCAAGCGGGGCAACTGAATGGTAAAATGCCATAAATGGCTCAATAAAGATTGTAGCGGTATGTGCACCGACTCGACCATTTTCACGTTGTTGTGAATAATGAATCTTCATCGGTCCATCTTCAGGCTGCCATGTTTTTTGGGCGATTTCAATCCAGTCTGCATCCGTCTTAGTTGGATCACTTGGATTACAAGCGTTGTGTAAATTATCGTAGACCACCGGAGCACCTGTCCGATGACTAACAGCTAGAACATCTTCGATGGTGTATAATCGGTCGTCATTTTCGATAATTAATCTTTTTTTAATCGCTGGGCTCAAAGTTTTGTAAGTTTCAACAAAACGGTCCATTGCACTAGCCTTATCTCCGTAAACCCCACCAATATGCAAAACAATTTTATGACTTGAATCGACTTCTAATGCATCAAGAAAATCTGTATGGTACGTTAAGTCATCAATTGCTCGCTCAACTACACCTGCATCTTTCGAATTTAAAACAGTATATTGACCTGGATGCATCGAAACACGCATATCATAGCGCGCAATTTTTTTAGCTAATCGTTTGAAATCATCCTTGAACAAACTTAGCCAATCCAATTGATTGGTTTCATAATCTGAACCAAATGGAATAATATCCGAACTAATTCGGTAAAATCGAATACCGTTTTTAATATTATAATCAAGCATGTTCTCCATTGCGGTTAAATTATGCTTAATCAATTCGGCTAAGCGTTCAGGTGTGGCATTCGCTTTTCGTGTTGTTTTCATATCTGTTTCTGGCACACCTACGACTAAACAAGCATAACCAATTTTCATGGAATCCATCCTTTTTATTTATTTGCGATATCCATATGAAGCTGACCGTCTTTAATTTCAATAATACGATCTGTTTCTTGTGCTACTTTTTGATCATGTGTAATTAAAATAAATGTTGTTTTTAATTCTCGGTTAATATCTCTCATCAACTGAAAAACAGTTTCCGTTGTTTCAGAATCTAAGTTCCCTGTTGGCTCATCACCTAAAATAATTTTGGGGTCATTAATCAAACTTCGTGCAATCGCGGCACGTTGTTGTTGTCCTCCAGAAATTTCAGTCGAACCATTATTTTTCACTTTTGTTAAACCAACCATATCAATTAGGTAGTCTGCGCGTTCAAGAACTTCTTTTGTTACTTTGTTATGTTTAATGCGATAAGGCATCAGAATATTCTCAAGCACTGTGAACTCCGGTAACAAGTGATGAAATTGGAAAATAAAACCGATTGTTTCATTTCGTAAAACAGCCAACTCATCTTTATTTAGATTCGATGTATCTTTACCATCAATAATAATTTGTCCGCTTGATGGCTTGTCTAATGTCCCGACAATATTCATCAGCGTAGACTTTCCACTACCGGACTGACCGATAATAGAGTTAAAACTTGATTCTTCAAATTCTAAATTGATATCGTATAATACTTGATTTTTAATTTTTTCACCGTAAATTTTATTTATATCTTTTAACTGGACTATTTTTTTAGCCATTTTGAATCACCTCGATTGGATTTAGTCTTGACGAATTCTTAGCTGGAATAAATGCAGCAATTGTTGAAGCTACGATTGAAATTCCAACAGAAAGTAAGACAAATTGCGGATCGACAAAAAATGGAACCAATGATGAACCATCTGGATTTGTCACAAACACAGAAAAAGCATACATTAAACCGATACCGACTAAAGCGCCTAAAATCGATCCAATCGTACCGAGAACAAATCCTTGGAATAAGAATATTCTTCCCGCCATTTTATCTTTAATCCCCATTGCTTTTAAAATACCTAACTGTTTTGATTTTTGCACAGCTGAAATCGCTAATACTGAGGCAATCCCTAATAGTACAGCTACTAATACAAAAATTTGAATCATGTAACTCGAAATTGATTGTCCAAATAATCCAGAAAGTAATTGTTCATTCTCTTCTTTCCAGTTTGTTGTGATAAAACCATCATTACCGATTTGGTCACTGATTTCACCTGCAATAATATCAGCTTCAAACACATCATTAATCTGCGTTTCAATATTTGTTAATTCATTTTCAACTTCAAATATGGTTTGAGCTGTTTCGAGTTCGGTAATCATCCATGTTTCGTTTAAGCTCGTCACACCAAAATCAAAAATTCCAACAACTTCTAATTCTTGAATGGATTCAGTTGTCGCCGCAAATTCTAACGTATCGCCTAAATCAACCGCTAGCTCATCCGCTAAATCCGTTCCAATCACGATTTGATTTTCACCAGATGGCATGTCACCATCAACTAATGCGCCTTCAATATCATAGATTTCATTCGCATCATCAAACTCAAATCCTCTAAGTAAAACCGCTACTGTATCCTCTTCGTCTTGTAAAATAAAGCCATTACGACTTAACGATTTAGACACCGCAGAAATTCGGTCATCTGACTTTAACGTATCAATTAAATCATCATCTTCCTCAAAAGTATCGCCTTTTTCTTCCGGTAAAATGGTTACATGTGGCGAGCTACCAATTGTGCCATCTACTAATGATGTTTGTAGCCCATCAATTAATGAACCAACAAATACCTGTACCGCAACACCAATCAGGATTCCAATGACAATAAGGGTTGTTTGACCTTTACTCGATTTTAAAAATCGCATCCCTATACTAAATGGTAATTTCATACTAATTGGTCTCCTCACTAAGTCTCTTTATTGCGTCATTACCTTGTAACAAGATATCTGCGCCAATCGTTTCAGCTGCTTCTGGATTCATTGAAACTGCACGACCACCTACCGCAAATACTAACTCTTCATTACCTTCATCTTTGATTAATGAAATTAATCGTTTAACCGATAAAATATTAAAGAAATTCGTTACACTAATGACTAAATATTTTGGCTCAACAACTTCGATCGCTTTAAGAACCGTTTTAAAAGGTGTTCTTGCGCCAACAAAAGTTGTTTCATAACCAGCTAAACGGAAAAAGTCCGCAACCATTCGTGCGCCTAATTCATGTTCCTCAAATTCTGGACACATCACAATGACTTTTTCTTTTTTGAGTTCTGTGTCATTTCTTTGCGCTAAAACATATGGGTAAGCCGATTCAATAATGGTTCGAACAATCCCACTTCTAACATGTTCACGCCAGATTAAATCATCGATTTCAGTATATTCTTCAACAACACTTGCTAAAGCAGGTGTTAGAATTTGCTCATACAAATCAGCAACAGAAATTTCATTGTTTTTCAGTGCATCAATCGATAATTTTACGGCTTGTTCTTTATCTTCTTTTTGGAGTGCACGAAGCACTTTTTCATAAAATTCTTTCATTTTAAACTCCTTTGTCTATCTATTTATAAATACCATGTACAAAGATATGGATAATCCTCTCTGCTGCAACTTCTTTATAAAATCGATTATCTTTCTGAATAAATGGTGCAATGGTTGAATAAAAGAAACGGGCCAATTCAGCAGAATGATACGGGCTATTCGTTTCATCGATATAATGGTCAAATAATCGAACAATCGGATCCAGATAGGACTGTTGCCACATAAGATATAATTTATGATGGTTTTCATCTGATATTTCATGAGTCATATCATGACGCATAATTGAAAAGTTTGCTGGGTGACGTTCTTTTAGAAAATTTAAAATATGAATTAAATCTTCTATCAATGAGCCGGTTGGTTGATCAACAATCTCACCTAAAGTTTCATTAATTTCAGCTGATAGTTTTTCCAACACCGCAACATAAATATCTTCTTTTGTTTTGAAATGGTGATATAGATTCGGCTGAGTAATTCCCGCATTCTCCGCAATATCTCTTGTTGATGTTGCTTGAAATCCTTTGTCCATAAATAATTTTCCCGCAACATATAAAATAATTTCTTTTGTCGTCATTCTTTTTGGGATCATTAGACTACTCCTATTCTTTTTGATTAATTGTTTGTCAAATAGACTTGTGCTTGCTTGAGCAGTTCTAACTTCCTTTTTTTACTCACACTATTTCTTTTTGTAAAACAATCATACTCACTCGAACGAACAGCTTCTAAAATTTCTTTGTAAAATAACAACGATAATAGTAAAGGTTTTTTCGCTTTTTCATTCATACGATCAATTAATACCATCGACTGCTCATAATAGGTTTCAGCTAGCTTGGCTTCATATTCCCACAAATTGATGAACTCTTGATTGATTGTTTTATTTCTCAGCATTTCATCGGTATAACCGAACTTTTCCATGACATCTTTAGGAATATAAACTCGATTATTGTCTAAATCTTCACCAATGTCTCTTAAAATATTAGTAATCTGCATCGCAACACCTAAGCTAATCGCTTTGTCTTGCAGCTCAGCCGAATACGCCGTCAACAATGGTAACAACATTAAACCTACTGAACCGGCTACGTAATAACTATAGTCTTCCAAATCTTGTTGCGTTTTGGGTTGTTCAAAAGCTAAATCTTTTTCTTGACCAATAATCATGTCGTAAAAAGGATCAATGTCCATTTCATACGTTTGAAAAACAACTCTTAGCGCACGCCAAACTGGATGATCAGGCTCATTGCCCTGTTCAAATAATTCGAGTTCGTTTCTTAATTGTTCTAGTGCTTTGGCATCCGCTGATTCATCAACAATATCATCCACTTTTCGACAAAATGCATAAATAGCATAGACACTCATGGCCTCTTCTTTTGGCAATGTTGAAAAGGCGGCATAAAATGATTTCGAGTGCTCTTTTATAATTTTTTCGCAATAATCAAAATCTTTTTTATAAGTTTGAAATAAATTTTTTGCTTTATTTTTCCTTATCATCCTTTAACAACTCCTCTACGGAAAGTTTTGCACTTTGTAATACTGTCGGAACACCTGCACCTGGGTGAATAGAACTACCACAGAAATATAAGTTATCCGCATAATCAAATTTATTATGTGGTCTGAAATAAGCACTCTGTAATAGAGACGGACGTAAGCCAAACGTTGCGCCATTATAGGCATTAAAGTTTTGTTCAAACATTTTTGGTGTATAAACCGTTTCAAAATCAATATGCTCACGAATATCACTAAATGGTTCAATTTCTTCGACAATATCTAAAATATGATTACGATATTCTTCTGTCTTTTCTGCTGTCCAACCATCGTATAATGATAAATCTGGTACCGGAACTAATACATACAATCCTTGTTTACCTTCTGGTGCTAAATCTTCGCTAACTTCATTTAGGTTAAAAATGTAGATAGATGGATCTTCTGGTGGAACACCATTGTCAAATAAATCTGCGATATTTCGGTCAAAATCATGCGCCATATGGAATGTATGAGCTGCTTCTGTTTTGTATTTTTTATCAACACCTAAATATAAAATGAAACAAGAACAAGAATATTCCATATTATTAATTTTACGGTCTGTATATTTCCCACGATTTTTTTCGTCTGGAATTAAGTTTGTCATCGCATAAGGGAAGTCTGCATTCACCATTGTATAATCCGCTAAAACTTTTTCATTTCCAACACGAATTCCAATCGCTTTTTTGTCTTCGAATAAGATTTCATCAACTGCTGTGTTCAAATGTAGCGTTCCACCTAATTCTAGGAATAGTCGCTCCATTCCTTCAGCCATCGCATACATTCCGCCTTCAATATGCCAAATACCATAGAACAACTCTAACATCGGAATCATATTGTAAAGTGATGGACCACTATTTGGTGAAATTCCAATATAGAGTGTCTGGAAAGCAAACATTTTCTTTATGTAATCATCTTGAATAAACTTACTCATTTCGTTATATGCATTATCAAAAGTCTTCAATCGATAAATATCGACTAAACCTTCCGGATTAATAAATTGCCATATATTTCGGTACGAGCGATTTAAAATTTTGTTTTTCGCAACTAAATAACGATCATAAATATTAGACAGGTATTTTAATAAACCAGCCGCATCTTCTTCTGAAATATTTTCTAATGTTTTAAATAATTCAACTAAGTCATTCGATAAATTAAATTTCGTTCCATCCTTGTAAGAAACGCCCATCATTGGGTCTAATCGTTTCATTGGGATATAATCTTTTGGATCTCTTCCTGCGATTTCAAATACTTCATTATAAATTTCTGGTGTCATTACAATTGTTGGTCCAACATCAAAGCGATAGCCTTTTTCATTGATTTGGAACATTTTCCCGCCAACTTTTTCATTTTTTTCATATAAGTGAACGTCATAGCCTTCATTTTGTAGACGTATAGCTGCTGCTAATCCTGCTGTACCAGCACCTACCACATTAACTCGTTTCATAATCTTCCTCCTTTTTATCAATCGATAAAATACTTATCAGTTGATAACTTAATCATAAAATACCATACTCTTTTTCTTGTTGCAACACTAACGATTTATTTTAATAAAAATATTTAAAATAAAAAAATGGTGCTAATAAATCGTCCTAGAACGATTTATTAACACCAAAATCTTAGAGTTATTTAACTATTTTTCATTATTTTGTAATTAAATTTTGTGCAAGTAACGTATCAATAATGACATAGTTACAATAGCCACCTGTTAGTGTGGCGTGTACACCACTTACTTTACTTGTCCCACTTGCCAGTAAAATACTATGCTTAATTTCTTTTAATTCTTCAAGCTGAATTCCAACCGTTCGTTTATTTAACTCTTCATCAACAATATTACCCTTGCTATCAATAAAGCGAGAAACAATATCTCCGGTCGCATTTTTTCTTAAATTTTCTTTTTCAGAATCCGTTAAATAATCTAATTGGAACAATAAGGCATTCTTCCTTACCGTACCTGCACTAAAGACTGCAATATCTGCTTCGCGGCCCATCGTTAAAATTCGATTCATAAAACGATCTGCTTCAACAATTTCTTTTGTTTCAACTTCATCAAAAATCGTTGGTAACGGTAAATACTGTGGTCGAGTATTGAAAACTTGCGAAAAGTTATTAATGGCTTGATAGGCATACGTTTCAGCATGAGATAAACTCACGCTTCCTTTTAACTGAACCACTTCAACACTTTCTGGCGCTTGATAAGATTCAGTCTTCGACAATTTTAGTAACTGATTGGATAGTGCATTAATGGTTTTACCCCAACCAATCCCAATTGTATGACCTTTCTCAACTAGTTGAAATAAGTGGTTTGCTGCATAGGCTGTTACAGCTTGTAGTGGGTCTTCTAAATCATCATAATTATCTGGAACGACAACAACTTCTGCATTATATTTTTTGCTTAATTCTTCGCCTAACTCAATAGCTTTAGCATATGGATTATGAATATCGATATTCACGATTTGATTTTCACGAGCATATTGTAAAAGTCGCGAAACAGTCGGACGGGATACATCTAGTTTTTTAGCGATTTCTTTTTGATCGAGCTCATCTATATAATATAATTTTGCCACTTCAACACTTTGTGAAATGCGCTTGATATCAAATTTATCTTTCATTCATAAAAAACTCCTTTAAATATTTGTTTCGTGACCTTCTATGTAAACGTATTTATTACTATGTATGGCATAAAAGCGGTGTTTGACTAAACACCACTTCCATTCCTTATTTTATTATAAAATAATTAGTTGCTCATTATTTCTACAGTACGGCTTAATCCGATACGGTTTGCGCCTGCTGCTAACATTGCTTCAACATCTTCTTTTGTGCGAATTCCACCAGATGCTTTAACTCCGATTTCCGGACCAACAGCTTCACGCATTAATTTAACGTCTTCTACTGTTGCACCTGAACTTGCAAATCCTGTTGAAGTTTTTACAAAGTCCGTTCCAGCTTCTTTAGCTAGTTTTGAAACAGTTGTAATTTGTTCTGGTGTTAAGAATGCTGTTTCGATGATTACTTTTAATACTTTACCTTTTGCGTGTGTTGCATCCGCTACAGCTTTAATATCTTCTTTTACGAAGTCTAGGTTACCGTCTAACATTTCACCAATGTTAATAACCATATCAATTTCTTCTGCACCATTATTGATTGCATCTTCTGTCTCCATTACTTTCGCTGCTGTTGTTCCAGCACCTAATGGGAAACCTACTACGGCGATTGGTAATACACCCGAACCGTCTAATTGTTCTTTTACAAATGGAATCCAGTGTCCATTTACACATACTGTTGCTGTTTTATATTCCACTGCTTCTTCACACACTTGTTGAACTTCTGCGCGAGTTGCATTTGGACTTAAGATTGTATGATCAAAGTATTGAGCTAAGTTTTTTTCTGTCATAGTTGAGACCCCTTTCACATATACTTTCATTATAAACGGAAATCTCAAAAAATCAACTACTTTTACATTATTTCTGAACCG
>CAZTXI010000053.1:0-8695 GCA_964617265.1 uncultured Carnobacteriaceae bacterium
CGAAACTGGCGTGAAGATTGATATTAATGATGAAGGTTTAGTTTCAGTCTACGGTGAAGATCCTGCGATGATGGCACGTGCTCGTGAAATTATTGAAGAATTAACAGAAGAAGTAGAAGTTGGTAAAATTTACCATGGTACAGTAAAACGTGTTGAAAACTATGGTGCTTTCGTAGAAGTTATTAAAGGAACGGATGGTTTAGTTCACGTTTCAGAATTATCAGACAAATTTGTCAAAAACACAGAAGATATTGTCTCTGTCGGAGATAAATTAGATGTTAAAGTTCTTGAAATCGACAAACAAGGTCGCTTGAACCTTTCACATAAAGCTGTATTAGAAGCACAAAAAGAAAACTAATTAAAATGAATGATGGCGGAAGTCCTCTTTTCTATGTAAGTAAGAGTAGAATAATAGTGGACTTCTGCTTTTTTATTAAAAGTGTATAATCAAAAGAATCAAATTTCATAATTAAATGTAAATATGCTATACTTTAAACTAGTATAATGAACGTAATATTGAAATTTAGAAGGTGGTTAAGATTGAGTAATCTAAAGATTATTCCTCTTGGTGGAGTTCGTGAAAATGCAAAAAATATGTACGTCGTAGAAGTTGAAGACGCCATATTTGTCCTAGATTGTGGACTTGCATATCCTGAAGGAGAACAACTGTATGGTATTGATGCAGTCATTCCTGATTTCACTTATATTGAGGAAAATAAAGATAAAGTAGCGGGTGTATTTTTAACTCATGGGCATGATGATGCGATTGGGGCACTTCCGTACTTTTTAGATAAGTTTGATGTCCCTGTTTTTGGATCAGAATTAACGATTGAATTAGCTAAACGTTTTGTGGATGATTCAGGTTTAGAGATTGACTTTGACGATTATCATGTAATTGATGAAGAAGTTGAAATTGATTTTGCTGGAACCGTCGTTCGTTTCTTCCGAACAACTCATACTATTCCAGATTCGATGGGAATTGCTGTACGAACAGATGAAGGAAATATTGTTTATACAGGAAATTTCAAATTTGATCAAATGGCAGCGGAGTCTTACCGTACAGATTTAGGTCAAATTAGTGAAATTGGAAGAGAAGGTGTATTAGCTCTTCTAAGCGATTCAATGGAAGCTGAGAGTGCTACGGAAAATATTTCGGAATCAGAAGTTCAAACGGAAGTGTTGAATACATTCCAAGTAACGAAAAGTCGAATTATTGTTGTAGCTGTAGCAAGTAACTTATTGAGAATTCAACAAGTTCTAAATGCTGCTAGCCGTTATAATCGTAAAGTATTTATTACCGGTAAAACCGTTGAAGCGATTCTGAAAATCGCAATCGATTTAGGGAAGTTAGAATTGATTGATGAAGATATTTTTGTATCAATTGATAAACTAGATCAATATGAAGATGAGCAAATTGTAATTTTAGAAACAGGTAGTGCTGGAGAGCCGATTAACTCATTAGACAACATGGCTCGCGGATTGCATAATCAAGTAAATATTAAAGAAGGCGACTTAGTTTATATTGTTACAAGTCCATCTTCTTCGATGGAAGTAGCTGTAGGAAAAACTGAAAACCAAGTATACCGCGCTGGTGGGCAGGTTAAATCGATCTCAGATCATTTAAAAGCGACTGGTCATGCTACTCCAAAAGATTTACAGTGGATGATTAACTTGTTAAATCCAAAATACTTTGTTCCAATTCAAGGTGAATACCGTATGTTAGCGGCCCATGGTGACTTAGCTCATCAAACGGGTATCCCTTATCGAAATATTTTTATTTTGAGTAATGGAGATATTCTTCAATATAAAGATGGGCAAATGCGTCAAAGTGGACAAGTATCAGCTGAAAATACATTAGTCGATGGTATTGGAATTGGTGACGTTGGAAATATTGTTTTAAGAGACCGTCGTATTTTAGCGGATGATGGAATTTTTGTATCAGTATGTACAATTAACCGTCAAAAACAAGAGATTGTTTCTGGACCTTACACGGTTACACGAGGGTTTGTATTCGCCAAGGAAAGCCAAGATTTAATTGATCAAGGAAACGAAATTGTTCGAAATGTCGTCAATGACATCATTCAGGATAAGAATTTTGAGTGGAGTGCATTAAAATCGAGTGTCCGAGATGAATTGGGCTCATTCCTTTTCAAAGAAACGAAGAGAAGACCGATTATTCTTCCGGTTATTATGGAAGTTAACCAAAGACGTCGATAAATCAAATGTTTTCCCCTTTTCACTGAACTGGAAAGGGGTATTTTTTTATAAAGGTAGTGATTATATATGAATTATTTCATCACATTTTTTACTGTATTTATATTCATTAACGTAATTATTTCTATTATTACTGTATTTTCGGATAGAAATCGAGATATCGCTGTTATTTGGGCATGGCTACTAGTATTAATTGCACTACCCGGTATTGGATGGGTCATCTATTTATTTTTAGGGCGTAAGATTTCAAGAGAAGATATCTTTAATTTACGGGAACAGACAAAAGTAGGATTCCCTGAATTCATCAACTCTCAAAAGATGATTGTGGATGAGCAATTAGATCAATTGGGTCGAGTTGACTTCCAACAACCTCAACATAAGCGTTATGAATTAGCACATATGCTATTAAGTGTTAATCAGCCGCCTGTTTCTGATGATAATTCTGTTGAGTTTTTTGTTGATGGGGATAAGAAATTTGACCAGTTAATTGAAGACATTAAGAAGGCTGAGCATCATATACATATTTGCTATTATATTTTCCGGGGAGATCAATTAGGTAAAAGGATTGTTGATGCCTTAGAAGAACGTGCTAAGAATGGTGTGGAAGTTAAAGTACTCTATGATGCAGTAGGTGCCCGAACATTAAAAAAATCATTATTCAAGAAGTTAGAAGAGTATGGTGGCCAAACACAAACATCATTTGGTTCGAAAGTGCATCTTCTAAACATTCGTTTAAACTACCGTAATCACCGTAAAATTGTAGTAATTGATGGTAAGGTGGGTTATACAGGTGGATTTAATGTGGGGGATGACTATTTAAGTCTATATGAAGATATGGGCTATTGGCGTGATACACATCTAAAAATACAAGGTAGCGCTGTGCACCAGCTACAACAACGTTTTATTATTGATTGGAACGCGAGTAAAAAGTTAGATCTAATCGCTTATGAGTCTAATTATTTCCCAATCATACCTGCAGAAGGCAATAAAGAAATTCAAATTATTTCTAGTGGACCTGACAGCGAAGATGAAGCGATTAAAAAAGGTTTTATCAAAATGATTAGTTTAGCGAAAGAATCGGTATATATACAAACACCGTACTTTATACCGGATGATGCATTAAAAGAAACTTTACAATTAGCTTTACTCTCTGGTGTAAAAGTAAAAATTATGATACCAAATAAACCAGATCACCCATTTATTTATCAAGCAACCTTAAGTTATGTAGAAGAATTGATGAATATGGGGGCAGAAATTTATATTTATAATAAAGGCTTCTTACATGCAAAAACAATTGTAGTGGATGAAGAGTTACTTTCTGTAGGAACAGCAAACTTCGATATTCGTAGTTTTAAGTTGAATTTTGAAGTGAACGCCTTTGTTTATGACAAAGAATTAGCATGGGAGCAAATCACTTATTATGACAAAGATATTAAAGATTCATTTATGCTGACCCAAGAATTTATTAACACTTATTCTTTATGGGATCGATTTAAACAACAATTTAGTCGTTTACTTTCACCAATATTATAAAAAAAGAACTGCCAAACAAAAATCTGTTGGCAGTTCTTTTTTACATGAAATGTTTTTAGGCCACACGTAAATGGCGAATGTGACGTGGTTGAATTAAATGAATCGTTTTATGAGTATCTGCTTTTAAAATAACTTGACTAGAGTGGGGTGATAAACTGATTTTCCCCGTAACTTCTACTCTATCTTTTAGTAATGCAGAAGGATTTAATTGTATTGTAACAGTCATTTCTTTGTTAGCAGCTTGTTTTAGAAGATGACTAACCTGATTTAAAGGCATTTGCGGGAATAGTTTTATATCTGGACGATTACGGACGACTTGGTAGCTATCAAAAATAGTAGTTAATACTGATGGTTTCATTTCTTTTACTCTTTGCATAATACATCCTCCGAACGTTTGTTTGTATAATTATAATACCGAACAAACATTCGCATGTCAATCCTTTACTTAAATAATTATGAATAATATGTGAAAGAGGTTTGAAACAAGTCAAAAAGATTTAAAAGTAATACGAAACTCTAGAAAGTCAACGTATTCTGTGATAAACTTGCAAAGTGATAAACATTACAAATAATTTAACAAGCAAATATTGTGCTTATAGGACATAGTTTCTAAGCCTTCCCTTAATGTGTGAAACACCAAAGGAGACTTATAATCTATGTTTTTTTTTGAAAGAGGTGAAATTATGGGAAATGAAACAATCAATCATGTTTTACAAGTTGAGGAGACGGTTGCCAAGATTCGTGAAGATGCGCAATTAAAAATCAGACAAATCAACATGGAAAAACAAGATAAAATAGATACAATCAATAATAATTTTGAACAAGAACTTCGGGCATTTAAAGAATCGAAAAAGCATGAATTTGAAGAGCGATTACTGAATACGAAAAAGGAAAATAAAGAATCCATTCAACAAGTCGCGAAAGATTATGAGCAAGCATATAATCAAAAGAAAGACCAAATGACCGATTACATTGTAAAGGAGGTTCTTAAACGATATGGCAGTTAGTACAATGAAAAAAATGACATTACTTGCTGAAAAGGAAAACCTTAGTGCAGTGATGCTATCCCTACAGAGTTATCAGGCAGTAGAACTCATAACTACAACGGTTGAAAATCAAAGAGCCTTGGTTAATGAGTATTACAATGTCGATAAGGAAGATGTTGATTCTACAGAGGAATATCCAGCAGATAAACATATATTCAAAAACATATCGAAAGAAAATGACATTAATCACTTGTCGGGACTAATTGATAAAGCCGAAGAACATATCGAGTTTTTGGAAGAAGTTTTACCAAGTCCAGGCCTGCTTGAAAAGTTAAAATTCGAGAAAAAGAGCTATACCCTTTATGAATTAGAAGAATTGATGGCTAGTTCAGATATAGATCAATTGATTTATAAAGCTCAAGAGCTTAGAAATCGGATGGATAAATTAGAAGAACGAAAAGAACAATTAGAAGAAGAAAGAGAATTTCTGAATCGTTGGAAGTCTCTTGAGTTTAATCCTAAAGTTGTTGAAGATACAAAAGTTACAGAAGTTTTTATTGGAGCTGTTGATACAGAAAGAAATGATGCTCTCCATGAATCCTTACATTCCTTCAATGAAATGTACATTGAAGAACTTCATTACACAGATGACGAAACCATCTATTTAGTTATTACTTCGAGTCACGAAGCAAATGATGTAGAAAATACCCTCATTCGACACCGCTTCGAGAGACTTCACTATAATTACGAACAGCTTCCAAGAGAAGAATTAAAACGAAATCGTGATGAATTAAACGAACTTCATCAAAAAATGGTTCAAGTAGAAGAAAAACCAGAAGAATATAAAGAGTTACTGGAGAACTTAAAATTAGCAGAAGAATACTTGTATAGTAAAAGAGAACGACTAATTGCTAGTCAAGATGTTCTTGTCAGTGAAAACTTATTCGTATTAACTGGTTGGATTGAAGAAAATGAGTTAGACCAACAAATTAAAGACATTGAGAAACGAATTGGTAAAGATTCTCATATTGTATCAATAAGTGATGTAGCGGACAATGAAGTAGATGATGTACCGATTAAGTTTAAGAATCGAAAAGCAACATCTGCCTTTGAAAATGTTGTTACTATGTACAGCACGCCAAAATATGATGAAATGGATCCGACTCCATTCGTCCAACCGTTCTCCATTCTGTTCTTTGGGATGATGACAGCGGATGCAGGATATGGATTGTTAGGATTAATCGCTATTTTCATTGGACTAAAATTCTTAAATCTTTCATCAAGTATGAAAAAGAACTTAGAATTTTTTGGACAACTAATGATTGGTACAACTATCGCAGGATTCTTTTTTGGAAGTTTCTTTGGATTTGAATTGCCTTTCAAGGTCATGTCGTTAAGTGATCAATTGTTAGAGATTATGGTTTTATCCATGGGAATAGGACTAGTGCACTTAATTTTAGGATTATTCTTGAATACGATTAAGAACAATCGTAAAAAAGATTATGCGGCAAGTTTTACAGATGGTTACGCATGGATTTTAATATTATTATCCGCGATTGCGTTGGCTGTAAATATGTTCTTTACAGGACCTGCGATTGTAACGACTATTTCTATCGGAATTATACTAGTTAGTCTATTGGCTACAGTATTAGTCAATTTCTTCTCAAGTGAGAACAAGATAGATGGAGCTGTACAAGGTGTATTTAGTATATTTGATGTTACAAGTTATATTGGTGACGTAATTAGTTATACACGACTAACAGCTTTAGGAGTAGCGAGTGCGAATATAGGTATGGCTTTCAACTTAGTTATTGGTTTATTACCGCCAGTTGCTCGTTTTTCAATAGGTATTTTAATTTTTGTTGGCCTGCATTTATTTAATATGTTCATCGCCATGATTAGTGGCTATGTGCATACGCTACGATTAAATTATGTAGAGTTCTTCGGAAAATTCTATACAGGTGGCGGACGTCAATTTGCACCAATCGCTACATTACAAAAACACATCTTAATTAAAAACAATTCAACTCAATAACTTTTTACAAAAAATAGGAGGATTATGAATAATGGAAAATTTTGCAATGCTTTTTGGAGAACAAAGTGGAATGGTGTGGGCAGCTCTAGGAGCGGCTCTAGCACTAACGGTACCTGGTATTGGATCAGCAATTGGATCAGCTGATGCTGGAGAGGCAGCAGCAGCATTATCAACAGAGGAACCAGAAAAATTTGGTCAAGCATTAATCTTACAAACATTACCAGCTTCACAGGGATTATATGGATTTGTTATTGGCTTATTAATTATTTTAGAAATTAATGCAGGTATGTCACCATCTGATGGTTTATATTACCTAATGGCAGCTTTACCCATTACAGTTGCTGGTTACCCTTCAGCACGTGGACAAGGTCGAGTAGCTGTGGCTTCGTTTCAAATTTTAGCAAAACAACCTGATAGCGTAACACAAGGTTTAATTTACGGAATTATGGTTGAGATGTTTGCCGTTTTAGCTTTCGTAGGTTCGTTATTACTTATTTTATTTAAATAAGTCACTTCGATCAGTTTTGTATAAAGGAGGAGCAAAATGGCTAAATTAAAATTAATGATTGAGCGTATTTCTGAAAAAGAAAAAAATGCGATCAAGAATGAAATAGCTCAAGCAGAGCGTCAAGCTGAATTAGAAGTTATGCGTGCAGAGAAAGAAGCAGAACAAACATTAGTTCAAGAAAAAGAAAAAATGACTACTGAATTTGAATACAACTATTCGATGAAAGAGAACACTGAACGTGTTAACTATCGAAATGCTATATTAAAAGAAAAACAAAAAGTCATTCAACGTACGTTTAAAGATGCGACAAAAGAACTAGCGAATATTTCATCTGAAGAGTTTATGGATATTGTGATGAGCGCCTTAGAAAATGTCGATGTTACTCAACGAGTAGAAATATTTGTAGGTGAAAGAACAGCTGATTTAATGAATTTAGAATGGTTAAATCAACAATTACCGTGGAATAACCACGTAAGAGTTCAAGAAGAAAAAGTAAAAAATAAAGCTGGGATTTTGGTTCGCATGAATAATATTGATTACAACTATTTCTTTGATGAGTTAATTTTAGAAAATCAAAAAGATTTACTAGCTTATGTAACAAATGAGCTTTTTGAAGAAGAAAAATAAAGGAGGTACAGTATGGCAAAAAAGAACCGACAGTATGGATCAAGTAATGTACTCGTTCGTGTTTATGAAAAAGGCCTCCTATCTCCCGAATATTTTGATCGATTAGTATCTGCGGATAGTACAGAAGATATTAATCGAATTCTTAGCGAGACAATCTATGATGCATACATTAACGAGATAAAAAATGGAAACATTGAGGAAGTTCTCACGCATGCATTAAGGGATGCTTATAAACAAATATTTGAAGTTTCCCCAAACTCACAAATAAATGAGTATATCTCATTACGTTATACGTATCATAATATTAAAATTAACTTTAAAGAAGCGATAACCGGTAATGATTTATCGCATTTGTATATCCCGATTACAACGATTAGTAGTCGTGCAATTGATTATGCGATTAGTTCAGGTGAGAGTCATCGATTACCTGAGCTCTATTTAGAAAGTATAAATGAAGCACGTACAGCTTATGAAGAGTACCATGATTTATATTGGATCGATATTATTTTAGATCGACGCTATCTCACACATTTGAGAGCATTAGCGGATGAAATAGGTGATGATAAATTATTGACCTATACAAAAAAAGCTATCGATTACCAAAATCTCATTACATTGGTTCGAGCAATGAATCAAAATCGAACGAAAAACTTTTTAAATGCTGTTTTATCTAGTTCGGGTTCTATTTCAAAAAAAGAAATATTAGACTTGGCACAACAAGACTTTGAAGCATTAGTTCATTTTTATAGTCGTACACACCTCGATAAGGTTGTACAAGAGTTAGATGTTTCA
>CAZTXI010000054.1:0-8606 GCA_964617265.1 uncultured Carnobacteriaceae bacterium
CTCTTGGAGGAACGTATGAAGTTTTAACGGGTGCACAACAAGGTGCAATGGTATTTGGACAAGACCCACTATGGTTAGCATGGGTTAGAGATTTAATTAACTTAGATGCTGCTGGAGACACAGCAACTTATCAACAATTACTAGAAACAGTTGTACCGGCAAGATTTAAAGTGGGACAAATGATTGGATCATCAGGAATCTTAATGGGTCTATCGTTAGCGATGTTTAAAAACGTAGATAAAGATAAACGTCAATCGTACAAATCAATGTACGTTTCAGCTGCATTAGCGGTTTTCTTAACGGGTGTAACAGAACCATTAGAATTTATGTTTATGTTTGCAGCGATGCCATTGTACGCTATTTATGCTGTTATCCAAGGTGCAGCATTTGCGATGGCGGATATCGTTAATTTACGTGTTCACTCATTTGGAAACATTGAGTTATTAACACGTACACCATTAGCAATTCGAGCTGGTTTAGGAATGGATTTAATTAACTTTGTTTGGGTAACGATTTTATTCGGAGTAATTACTTACTTTATCGCAAACTTCTTTATTAAAAAATTCAATTATGCAACACCTGGCCGTAATGGAAATTACGAAGGTGCAGAAACGGATTCTGAAGATGGTGAGCCTGTAGATGCAACACAACAAGTGTATGATATTATTCACTTACTAGGTGGAAAAGATAACATTACAGATGTTGACGCATGTATGACTCGTCTACGCGTCTCAGTAGCAGATATCGATTCAGTTGGCGACGAACAAGCTTGGAAGAGAGCTGGAGCCATGGGATTAGTTAAGAAAAATAAAGGTGTTCAAGCTGTATATGGACCGAAAGCGGATGTTTTAAAATCAGATATTATGGATGTTTTGAACTCTAATGCACCAATTCCAGGACCAAGCTTAAAAGCGACAACAGAAACACCAGTTGAAACAATCGATGCTGAAACAACTATTCAAACCGTTGCTGCTGGATCAGTCGTTTCAATCACAGAAGTAAATGATGCCGTATTTTCACAAAAAATGATGGGTGACGGTTTTGCGGTATACCCTTCTGCAAATGATGTCGTATCGCCAGTTGATGGTGTGGTTACAAGTACTTTCCCAACAAAACATGCCATTGGAATCAAAACAGATGACGGTATAGAAGTACTCGTTCATATGGGAATTGATACCGTTGAATTAAAAGGTGAAGGTTTCGAACTCTTTGTAGAAGAAGGACAAACGATTCAAGCAGGAGATAAACTAGCTGAAATGAATCTTGAAATGATTAAGGCGGCTGGAAAAGATACAGCAATTATGGTTGTTTTCACCAACTTAACAGACAATCAAACATTTACATTAAAACAAGCTGATAAGGTTACTGTTTCAACAGTGATTGGTCAAATCAACTAAACAGACTAATTAGATTGGAGAAATGAATTGAAGGTTTTAACGTTAAACACACATTCATGGATGGAAGAAAATCCAACAATGAAATTAGAACAGATTGCTGATTTTATAGTGGAAGAAGATTTTCAAATTATTGCTCTTCAAGAGATTAATCAAACGATGGAAGCAGCAGAAGTAGATGACGAAATGTTTATTAAAGCATCTAAAGAAGATTATCCGGTAGCCATCAAAGCAGATAACTTTGCTCTGTTACTTGTCCGTTTATTGAAAGAACAAGGGCATAATTATTACTGGAGCTGGACAGCAAATCATATTGGGTATGACAAATATGATGAAGGTGTTGCACTATTATCGAAAACACCTTTTGCAGCAGAAAGTTTCTTAGTTTCAGATAGTGTGGATTATGCGAACCATTACACGAGAAGAGTGCTGAAAGGTACAATGAATCTTAACGGACAGGAATGGGTTATGTTTTCATGTCATTACTCATGGTGGTTAGATCCATCAGGAGAGTTGTTATTTAAACAAGAATGGGATAAAACACTTCGCCACATAGATTCAGACAGTCAAGCCATTCATCTGTTAATGGGTGATTTTAATAATGAAGCCGCTCTAAAAGAAGAGGGCTATGATTATATAAAAAAAACAGCTCCAAAACTAGCGGATGCTTATGTTAAAGCTTCTGAAAAAATCGGATCCGCAACAGTTATGAGTGATATTGATGGCTGGGAAGGTCATACCGATGAAAAACGAATCGATTATATTTGGACCGATTACCCAAGAGACATTCAATCTTGTCGAGTTGTTTTTGATGGTCAAAAGCAACCTGTCGTGAGTGATCACTTCGGAGTAGCAGTCGAATTTTAAACAAAATAATAACCCGTTAGCGTAATGGCTAGCGGGTTATTTTTTATGAATTATTAAATTTTAACGATTAAAGAAGTAACGATTAAGAGCATTTGCCACGCCATTTTCATTATTCGATGTCGTTACGACATCCGCTACTTCCAATACTTCTGGAACAGCATTCCCCATCGCTACACCGAGCCCGGCATAGGCAATCATGTCGATATCATTACCTGAATCACCAATTGCCATCACTCGTTCTTGCGGGATTTCTAAGTGTTCCGCTAACTCTTTTAATGTTCGCCCCTTACTTGCCTCTTTATGCAAGACTTCAATTGAATCGTCCATCGAGCGAATCACAGTAAAGCGTTCAAAGAAATCGTTTGGAATGGCTTCAGCCAACTTATCGATTAGTGGAACCGCATCTTTCATGATGAATTTCGAATAAAGAACTGACGAATCCAATTCAGATAATGTACGAATATGCAGTGGCATTTGGTTCACAAACGGTTCGATTAGATGAGTTGGTGTGAAATCTACTGCTTCGGTAAAGACACCATCTTCACGAACGGCTTGAAAACTTACGCCCACAGATTCGACAAATTTATGCCATTCAATCATTTCGGCATGCGTTAACTGGTGGTTAATGACAACTTCACCTGTATCTGTTCTTTGGGCTAAGGCACCGTGATAATTAATAATATAATCGCCTTCCTGCGTCAAACCAAGTTCTTCCATATAGCGTTTCGCTCCTGGGTAGGGTCTGCCGGTACATAGAACAATACGACTACCGGATTCTACAACACGTTGCACCGCTGCAGCTACTTCAGGTGTAATGTCATGATGAGTATTCACTAATGTACCATCTATATCAATTGCTACTAAATCATATTTTACCATTAAGTTCTCCTTTATCATTTCACGCATTTATTAAATTACTTTACCGTTTTTAATGTGCTTGCGAAATTCTTTGTAGGTCTCTTCAAAAATGGCTAAATCCTGTTGAGCCGGAGGTGTTCGACGTAATAATTCGCGCGGTACATACAAGCGGTCATTTCCATGTAAGTTGTCACTTAAACTCTCAACAATTGGACTAGCTTCACTTAAGTCAACGACTTTCCCATCCGGGTAATAAAGTAAAATGGGTGCTTTTTCTTTCAGTTTGTAGTCATAAGAAATATCCGAAGAACGGTTTGTCATTGTGAAATAATGTTGATCATAATAGAGCTGATCCACTAAATCACGTAAATGCGCAACTGTCTTCTCGTCTTTCTCACGATTAAATTCCACGGATTTTAAAGGTTGGCGATGGAGAAACATCTGGGCTAACTCACTTAAATACCGATCTTCACTTGTTGACCATGCAAGCACCGCGTATAAAATCACGCTGTCATCTAAATTCAGATAATCGTCAATACGATAATCATCCTTGAAAAAGGGCTCAAGTAATGGAATGACAGGCGCTAACTCATTTTCGCGATATAAATCATGTGCGCGCGTCAACATACGGTCCAATGTGACTTCCATTCCGCGTGATACGGGATGAAAATAGACTTGCATATACATTTGATAGCGTCTAACAACGTAATCTTCAACCGCATGCATCCCTTGAAATTGAAAAGCAATTCCATCTTTATAAGGACGAATCACCCGTAAAATTCTAGATAAGTCAAATTTTCCATATGTAACGCCGGTATAGTATGCATCCCGCTGTAGATAATCCATGCGATCCGCATCAATCTGGCTAGAAATTAATTGAACGACTTGTGGATTCGGATACTCTCCTGTAATCACACTGGCTACTTCTGTTGGGAAACTAGGAGAGACTCGCTTTAGAATTTGGTTAACTTCTGATGTTTCATCTAAAATAATTCGTGTCGTTAACTCTTCATGATCCGTGTTAAAAATTTTCTCAAATGTATGGGAAAATGGTCCGTGCCCAATATCATGCAATAAGGCTGCACATAAGGTCACTAAACGTTCCGAATCATCCCACTCTTTGGGGTAATTACGTAAAAAACGGTCACAAATTTTGCGCGCTAACTCATACACACCCAACGAATGTGAAAAACGTGAATGCTCTGCACCGTGAAACGTATATTGAGATGTACCTAATTGTTTGATACGACGTAAACGTTGAAATTCTTTTGAATCAATTAAATCCAAAATTAATTGATGGCGCACATGAATATGATCATGCACCGGATCTTTAAACACAATTTCCGTAGGCAATCGATCGGCTAATTCAAACTGAATGGGTTTCATTCATTGTCCCTCCTTGATTCGTTATCATTTTTTATAAAATCCTCACCAAACACACGAGCATTCCGATTGTACATTTTCTCTAAACCTTCTTCATAATCCGCTTCTAACTCTTTCGAATAATCTCCCTCAAACCAATCGATTTGTTCAAGCATCATTTGTTTCACTTCAGCCACTGTCAGGGGCATTTCATAAGCTTCTTCAAGGGTCGTCATCACACTGGGGATAATCTGTGGATAACGCCCGGCCGGTTCCGAACCGTTCAAGCCACGCTCGTAAAATTCTTGCATCATTTCAGCACGCTTTTGCTGATCGCCATTCACACTAATATAAAGCATAACGGCGATCCCATCCTTAATTCGACGTTGTGCAATTCCCGCAATTTTGCGGCCATCAATACTCAAGTCATACTCCCCAAAGCAATAAGAATGCGTAACTTCAAAAGCCAAGATCTCTTTTTTTGTGAAATGGAGATAGAAAGTATCTCGAATAAAATGGAGCATTAAAGCATACGCCTCATCAATGGATAAGCGCTCTTTATTCGCCGGTAAAATTAATGAAACGTTTAATACACCAGGGTCACTAATCACGCCAAGGCCACCAGAGTTACGAATAATATAATCGTGTTTATAGGAATCAAATAACGAAACAGCTTCGTCAAAATGACCTAATTTCGTATCCATCATACCTAAAATAACAAGCGGTGCTGTCTGCCAAAAATGAATAATGGGCTGGCCCGTTTCACCAGCCTGCGAAATCAAGGCATCCGTTAAAGCAAAATGGGAAAAATGATTCTCTTTTGAGTAAGGCATCGTTTCTGCATCGTATAACGCAAACCGACCTGTATAATTTTTAATTCGTTTAAGTTCTGTATTCATTCGGCATCTCCTCGTCAATCTGTCCTTGTTATTGTAGCAAATATTCGATCAATATTCGATAGTCGGCTTTAGTAGCCATTTCACCCAACGCTCTGCATAAATTTATGATAAAATAGAAAAGAAGTTTGACTGGAAGGAGACAGTGATTATGACAGACGATAAACTAACAAAGGGTTTACCGGCTCGCATTATCTTAGAGACAACGATTGTTCAAGAAGGCGAAGTTTTCAAACACTCATTTGATGAAATGGGACGCATTGTATTAATGAATGATAACTACTATATTCGCTTTGAAGAAAATCAGGGTGAAGAAAAAAATTCAACCTTGATTAAATTACAATCAGATGGGATTGTTAACTTAACCCGTCATGGACAAAATAAAACACGTATGACTTTTAATGATCAGGAAGACACATTCACAAACTATGCAACACCAACAGGGATTATGCCTTTACGTGTGGAAACCAACCATTTAAAAATGGGGTACACTAATCAACCGTTTGCAGGCGAAGTCGAAGTGGATTATGCCATTTATTTAGAAGATTATCCGCTCGGTACTTACCAATTACGGTTGCGTTTCACAACATAATAGAGTAGAATAGACAAGATAATGTAGAAAATCAAGAATGATGAATTAAAGGGTGAAAACATTGGAATTAAAACAATTTGATGGCGAACGTAAAAATGAAATCTCAATGATCCGTGTTGCAAAGGCAGTGCTAGAGCAAAAAGGTGAAGTAATGGACTTTAAAGATATTGTTCTTGACGTAGCGAATTTCATTGAAATCAACGAAGACGAAATGAACCGTCGCATGCCGCAATTTTACACGGACCTTAACGTAGATGGCGAATTTATTTCATTAGGTGAAAATAAATGGGGCTTACGTAACTGGTATCCAGTAGACTCAATTAACGAAGTTCTGACACACGAAAACGACGAAGAAGATATTATCCCAACAATCAGTCCAGATGGATTCGACGAATACGAAGATCCAACATTAGAAAAAGTATTTGAAGATGAATTAGATGAAACCGACGAAGAAGAAGTCGCAGAAAAAGACGATGATGTCTTTGTTGATATCGATGGCGACGGTACAGTTGAAAACATCGATGACTTCCAAGATGACATCGACGAAGATAATCTTGAAGACGGTGAATTGGATTCATTAGCAATTGTTGATGATGAAGAATTAATGGACGAAGAAATGGATGACGATTTTTAATAAAATCACTTGACCATTTCACAAAAAGTAGTTAACATATTTATTGGGCACTCGAATTTTGATAATACAAAATTTGGGTCATACAATAAACTTAAACAGCTCTCTATTCTATTTACGCGTATATTTACGTTATGGGATAGGGAGTTTATTATTTTTATTACCGCTGAAAATCATTTAGGAGGCTTTTTTATGACAAAATATATTTTTGTTACAGGTGGGGTTGTTTCATCCATTGGAAAAGGGATTGTAGCTGCATCACTCGGAAGATTATTAAAAAATAGAGGGTTAAACGTAACCATTCAAAAATGTGATCCTTACGTAAACGTGGATCCAGGAACAATGAGCCCATATCAACATGGGGAAGTTTTTGTAACCGACGATGGAGCAGAAACAGACTTAGACCTAGGGCATTACGAACGTTTTATCGATAACAAATTAAACAGATTCTCTGACATTACAACAGGGATGATTTATTCAGAGGTAATTAACAAAGAGCGCCGTGGTGACTATTTAGGAGCAACTGTTCAAGTTATTCCACACATCACAGACGCTATTAAAGACAAAATCAGTAGCGCTGCAGAAACAACAAACTCAGATATCGTCATTACTGAAATCGGAGGAACAGTTGGAGACATTGAATCTCTGCCATTCCTAGAAGCTATTCGCCAGATGAAGACAGACGTAGGATCTGAGAACGTACTTTACATCCATGCAACGCTTGTACCTTATTTAAAAGCCGCGGGTGAAATGAAAACAAAACCAACACAACATAGTGTAAAAGAATTACGTGGATTAGGAATTCAACCAAATATTTTAGTGACACGTACAGAATTGCCTCTAGACGATGACACTCGCAGAAAAATCGCAGCCTTTACAGACGTTGAATTTGAATCAGTTATTCAATCTGTTGACCAAGAAACATTGTATTCAATTCCACTTTCACTACAAGACCAAAAACTAGACCAAATTGTCGTGGATAAATTAGGTATTGAAGCACCAGAAGCTGAAATGAGTGAATGGAAAGACCTTGTTCATAACGTTTTAAACTTAAAAAACACATTAAAAATTGCTTTAGTTGGAAAATATGTTGAATTACCAGATGCATATTTATCAACGAATGAAGCCTTAAAACATGCGGGATTCCCATTTGACACAGATGTTGAAATTAAATGGGTTGACTCAGAAGAATTATCAGCAGAATCACTTGAAGAAGAATTAAGTGATGTAGCTGGAATCTTAGTACCTGGTGGATTTGGGACACGAGGAATCGAAGGGAAAATTTTGGCGATTGAATATGCACGTAAAAATAATATCCCATTCTTCGGTTTAACATTAGGTATGCAGTTAGCAGCGATCGAATACGCTCGTAACGTAATCGGACTTGAAAACGTTGGTTCAACAGAGCATCACGCTGACTTAACGCATAAAATTGTAGATCTACACCCAGACCAACGTGGTGTTGAAGACTTAGGTGGAACGCTTCGATTAGGACTTTACCCAAGTTACCTACAAGCAGGAACAAAAACAGCAGAAATTTATGGCGATGTTGACAAGATTGAAGAACGTCACCGTAACCGTTATGAACTAAATCAAGAATATTTTGAAATGCTAGAAGAAAATGGTTTAGTTATTTCAGGATTATCTGAAGACGGACGTTTGGTTGAATCAATTGAATTACCAAATCACCCATTCTTTATTGGTGTTCAGTATCATCCTGAGTTTTTATCGCGTCCAAACCGTCCACATCCATTATTTAAAGCCTTTATTGAGCATTCAATTGCATACAAAAATAAATAATTGATATCATAAAAGTATTTTTTTGATTTATTCAGCAAAAACCGGAAATTAAAGCAAAAATGTTTTCCGATATGCTCGATTTTTTCTATAGTTTTGGTATAATAGAATAGTGAAAAATATTTCAACATAATATAGGAGGCTTTTCAATGAGTCGTTTAGTCAATATGACGGAGATGTTAAACAAAGCATTAGATGAAAAATACGCT
>CAZTXI010000055.1:0-8377 GCA_964617265.1 uncultured Carnobacteriaceae bacterium
CATGATCGTGGTATAAAATTGATGGTAGATGTTGTTTTAAATCATACGGGTTATGGTATGAAGATGACTGATACAGGAGTTGGAGTTTCGAACTATCCGACCGAAGAAGAGCAAGCTGTATTTGAAGGAATGTTACGTGCTAATCCGTTGACTGGTCATGATGTGTTGGGTGAAATTTATGGATTGCCTGATTTTATCTCCGAAGAAGCAACGGTAAGAGATCAAATTATTCAATGGCAAACGGATTGGTTGGAGCGAGCTAGAACAGATCGTGGCGATACAATTGACTATTTCCGTATTGATACGATTAAACATATGGAAGATACCACTTGGAATGCGTTCAAAAATGAATTAACAAAAATTAAACCTGATTTTAAAGTAATTGGTGAAAGTTGGGGTGCCGCATTTAATCAAACCGCAGGCTACCTAGACTCTGGTCAAATGGATTCACTACTTGATTTTGATTTTAAACGTATCGCTTCAACATATGCCCATGGTCGAATTGAAATGGCAGAAGCTGAACTAGCTAAACGTAATGAAGCGATGACGAATACAGGAACAATGGGTCATTTTTTAAGTAGTCACGATGAAGACGGCTTTTTATATCATTTTATGCAAGGTGATGAAGATTTATTTAAGGTAGCTATTTCACTTCAATTAACGGCAAAAGGCCAGCCTGTCATTTATTATGGTGAAGAAATTGGTATGAGTGGAAAAGCTGAAGGCGATATGGATCTTGGATTGTTTAGTGAAAACCGCGAAGACTTTGACTGGGATGCAGTAGATAATCATCATTTAGTCGCTCATTATCAAAAATTATTAACCATCAGAAAAGCACATTCAAAAGTTTTTGCGAAAGGTGATCGACAGTTTGTTCATGGTTCAGATGATGAAGGGTTCTCAGTTTTTACTCGAACTTATGAGGGTGAAACTGTTTATGTCGCATTAAATACAACCGAAGAAACAATTGAAACAACTTTAAAAGTACAAGAAAGTGCTGGAGAGTCTCTGAAAGATGCATACAATGAAGTTAGTTATACGGTATCGGAAGATCAAACCGTTCGATTAACGATACCACCTTACAAAGATGGTGGGACGGCGATTCTTGTATTAAGTTCTGAAACGGAATTAGCTAGTGAAAAGACGTTGTCAATTTTTACAATAGGCATAATTGTTATTGGAGTTGGAATCATTACCGTAATTGGATGGCTATTTTACCGTAAAAAAATGAAATAGTACTGAACGTATTCATGAATATAAAACCAAAAAAAGCACTCTTTCTAAATCAGTGAAAGGTGCTTTTTTGTATTTAAGTAGTTACCAACCTTGTGTTAAGAATCGCATAGTTTTAGGTAAATTTCTAGCCCAAGCCGCTTCATTATGTTTGTCATCGGCATAAATATTTAAAGAAAGTTGCTCAATTGGATAACCTTTTAAAATTAAATTTCTTGCGTAATCAATCGAAATATTAATATAAGTTTGCTTCATACTTCCGTCAATAAATTGTGCATCCGTTTCATCGCCTTCTTGAGCACCGACTTGAATATAAATAAACTGGTCAGGATTAATCGTATTGTTATTTAAATAATCATTAAATTCTGCTTCGTGAATCCAGTTAGCTAATGAAAAAATACCTAGCCGCCCGATTTGTTGCTTGTACTGAATTCCCATGAAACTTGTGATGGTACCACCTAAAGAACTACCGATCATCGCTGTAGAATCGGCATCTGTTCGAGTTCGATAGGTTTTATCGATAAAAGGTTTGACCGTATCCATAACGAACGATGCATATTCATATCCTTTTCCTCCAGTTAAATGTTCAGCAGGCAGTGGATTTTTTGAAATTTTCCATGGTGTATACTCATTAATTCGTTTTTCGTCATCATTATCAATGGCTACAACAATCATTTTTGGTAGTTCCTTATTTTTTTCAATGGTTGGAATAATCCCCCATGAAACTCCGCTATACGATTCGTTATCAAAGAATACATTTTGTCCATCGTGAAAATAGACGACGGGATAGGTTGTTCTTCCATCCAAGTCATACCCATCTGGTAATAATACCCGGATTCTTCGCTTTTCAGTTAAGTAGGGAACAGTTAGGCTATGTTCCTTAATAATTAATTCTGTGTTCATATCAACGCCACCTATTATTATATTGAAGTGACTTTTGTCGTCACTTTATTTTCATCACTTGCAGTTAAAATATTTGCCATCGTACAACCTTTTTCTACAATACGTGTCATGAATCGGATATCTTTTTCAGACATTTGAGCGCCTGTGACAATTATTTCTATATCTATTTCAATTCGCTCTTTTCGTTTTGTGCCAGTAATATGACTATTTGCGATGACTTCAACTTCTTCATATGCAATGTGATTATGATCTAAGTAACTTTTAGCTACGATAATTTTACAGCTTGCAATAGAACCGAGTAGCATGCCATGTGGAGTCGTGCCGGTATTTTTTCCACCATCTTGAATTGAGCGATCCACTATATAGGGAAAGCCATCAATATCAAAAGATATTTGATAGCTATCTGTTAATTTTCCTTGTGCTTTCATTTTATCACCTACAGTTTAGTTCCTATATTTTACCATGGATAGTGAAAAAGGGCGTTCATTTAAATGAATAAAAGAACGTCCTTAATTTCATAGTCTTCTTAATTTACTTCAAATAGTGCAGGTGTATGGATTAAATCGATTACTCCATTTTTAATTTGGACATCTTCATTCGAAATTAAATTTCGATAAAGGCCGTCTTTAAGTTTAATATTCGTTTCACCTGATTTTTCTTTAAGGTTGAAAACACCTAGAATTTCTCGATTTGAGTTAGTGAATGATAGTTTAACAGTGTCTACTGCATCGTCAGCTTCTAAATAGTAACGATCGTTTCCAACAGGTATATAGTCTTTTTTCAGTTTAGCTAAATGTGTCATGAAATCAGTAATATCTTTTTCGGCATCCCATTGAATCGGGTCTTTTTCAAATAATTCAGGTCGTTTTACTGCTTGGACTTCTTGACCATTAAAAATTAAAGTTGCCCCTTTTTGCAAGTAGTTAAAGGCTGTCCACTGTAGTAAGTCATTTGGATTTTTAATAAAGGATGCTGCTCGATCTTGGTCATGATTTTCTAAAAATTTCATTTTGACATAATTCGATGGGTAAGATGAATCTTGTAAATTAAGGACATGTACATATTTTGAAAGAGGCGCTTTTCCATCTATGTATTCTCTAAATTCTAAATAAATATCATAATCGTAAGATAAATCAAATGCTTCAAATACTTCCGCATCACTGTGAGCAATAATACCTTGACTTCTTAAATCTTGTAAGAAATGACGTTCGATACTTTCCGCTAACCAGATAAAATCAGGGTTTACTTTTTCAACTTCTCTACGAGCTTGGTTCCAAAATTCAATTGGAAGTAGGGGAGCTACATCACAACGAGCGCCATCTACAATTTCAGCCCATTGCTTTAACGTTTCAATGTGGTAGTCCCATAAGTCCTGGTTGTTATAATCTAAATCAACAATATCCGTCCAATCACCAACTTGATTGCCCATTGATCCATCTTCTTTTTTGAAAAACCATTCTGGGTGTTTTTCTACGAGTACTGAATCAGGAGAAGTATGGTTTAATACAATATCAATCATGGCTTTCATACCACGTTTGTGGATTTCAGAGACTAATGTTTTAAAATCTTCCATAGTACCATGAGATTCATCAATCGCACGGTAATCTCGAATAGCATACGGTGAGCCGACAGCTCCTTTTTTATTTTTTTCACCCATTGGGTAAAATGGTAAGAACCAGACAATGTCTGTCCCTAGATTCTTGATGCGATCCAGTTCTTTAGTCACTGCATTAAATGTTCCTTCTTCCGAGAAGTTACGAGTGAAAACGCTATAAATATTTAAGTTCCTAAAAGATACGGGTGTATTTTTTGCCATAATTGATATCCTCCAACAATTTTATTTTTTAGAAAACGGTTTACGCAACCGTTTTCGTTATTGTAGTATAAAATAATATCGATTACAAGAAAATGTCTTATAAAATAAAAAAAGAGTCGGACGATTTTGTCCGTACTCTTAGTTTGGTCTTAACAAATAAAAAAACAGGGTGTATCTTTTATGTTTATTTTTCCATCTTCAATTTTTAAAGTTGATTGTGTAATGAGATTTTCATATTCACCATCAGGAACATTAACTGGAACCTGTCCGTCGTGATGTTTGAGATTAAAGACACCAATTCTTTTTTCAACCGCATCCGTATAATACATTACAACTGTGTCCAAATCATCATAAGCTTCAAGATGATAATAAACGTTAACAATTGGGATATGGGTCTTTTCAATCGCAGAGACTCGTGCGATAAACATGGATAAATTAATTCCTGTTTGCCAATTAATGGGGTCTTTATCAATTAAACTTAAACGTTTATTTGAAGCAACTTCTTGCCCATTATTTAAAATATTTGCCCCTTTTTGTAAATGTTTAAATGCTGTCCACTGAATAAGATTATCAATATCTTCTAAATAAATAGGGATACGTTCTTTATCATGGTTTTCTAGAAATTGCGCTTTGACATAATTTGAAGGGAAGCTAATTTCTTGCATGTTTAAAACATGAATATATTGTGATAGTGGAATTTCTCCAGCTAAGTAATACATAAAGTCATCATAAACATCGTATTCATCTGTAATATCAAATTCTTGAAATAACTCCGCATCACTATAGGCAACAATTTGTAAGCTGCGTAGTTCACGAATGAATTTATTTTCAATCCCTTCTGCCATCCAAATGAAATGCGGTTTAATTTTTTTTATTTCTCGACGTGCAAGACGCCAAAACTTAAGAGGAAGCAGGGGAGCAAAATTACAATGGAACCCATCAACAATTTTTGCCCACTCTCGCAACATCCCAATCTGATAAACCCATAAATCTAAGTTTTGGTAGTCTAAATCGACAATGTCTTTCCAATCACCAAAGCGGTTACCAAGTGAACCGTCCGGCTTTTTATAATACCATTCTGGATGGTCATCCATTAAAGGAGAGTCAGGCGAAGTATGATTTAATACGACTTGAATCATGACTTTCATTTCACGTTTGTGGATTTCTATAACTAATCTTTTGAAGTCCTCAATGGTACCTAATTCAGGATCAACTTCCCGATGATCTTTAACGGCATAAGGAGAGCCGAGACTGCCCTTACGTTGCTTCTGCCCAGTTGGATAAAATGGTAGAAAACAAATCACATCCGTACCTAAATGCTTAATTCGATCGAGTTCAGAATGAATCGCATTGATTGTGCCCATTTCTGTAAAGTTTCGAATAAAAAGTTTATAAATGTTTAATTTTCTGAGTTCGGGTGACGTATGCTTAGCCATTTTAAATCCTCCTTAAAAGGAAATAGAAGCGAGTATAAAGAGTTATTATTCAGTTGTCTCGATTAAATCGGCTGTAACGTATTCATGAATATAACGATTGTTTAAGTAGTCCTTTTCATCTAAAGCTTCAAATAAAATATTCACTGCACGACTTCCAAGCGAAGCTGTATTTAAATGAATATAGGATTCTTCTGCTAGAGGAGAGGATAAGTGCTGCTCATAAGATTTGAAAGAAATTGTTTTGATATCTTTAATCTGATTTTCAATTAAAGCCATTTGAATACCATCTGCAACCAGCTCATCCGCAATAACCATACCATCGTATTTTGTGAAATCTAGATGTTTTGAAATTAGTTTATACCCATCTATTGCTAAGAACACGATATCGTTAAATATATAATCTTCATCTATAGGAAGGTTATTTTCTTCTAATGCATGGATATACCCTTTTAAACGTGCTTGGATAAAGAACTGTTCTGTATCTCCACCTATATAGGCAATTTTTTTACATCCTTGCTTAATTAAATAATTTGTAGCTTTTCGACCTATCTGTTCGTTGTCGTTATCCACGATATGAACTTTTGTTGTATCTGGAGATCCGATTACAACAGTAGGACAACCGACACTTTGAGCAAATTCTAGTAGGGGGTCATTCTTGGTCGCATAAAGGAATATTAAGCCTTCCACTTGTTTTCCTTGTACTATTTTTTGAATATGATTCAATCTTTGTTCATTTGTTTCACCGGTAGATAGTAAGATCGAATAATCATTTTTTGACATCTCATCATTTATTCCTCTTAATACCGTCGGAAAGAATGGGTTTTGATAAAAGGCGTCAGTAGCTAGAGGCAATACTAATCCGAAAGTTTTTGAACGACTACTTGCAAGCCCTTGCGCATTCACGTTTGGAAAATAATTTAGTTCCTCCATTACTTTCCGAACCTTTTTTTTAGTTTTTTCACTGATTGAAGGACTGTCTGCAACAACACGCGAAACTGTAGATGGTGCAACACCTGCTCTTTTTGCAACGTCCCTAATTGTAACTGCCATTATGAATGTTCCTCTCAAATATACTATTAGTATTATAGTTCAAAATGTAGTCGCTTTCAATTTTAACGGGCATAAAACTGCTATTTTAAAAATATTTTAAAAGAATTTAACGAAAACGGTTGCGTAAATTTTGTTTTATGAGTATACTGTAAACGTAAACATATGAATGGAGGAAAATGCATGGGAAGAACAAGTGGTGTGTTACTACACATATCTTCTTTACCTAATAAATACGGTATCGGTGATTTTGGACAATCTGCATTAGATTTTGTTGACTTCTTAGTTGAAACAGAACAACAATACTGGCAGATTTTACCATTAACAACTACTAGCTTTGGAGACTCACCTTATCAATCGTTCTCTGCTTTTGCTGGGAACACTCATTTTATCGATTTAGATCAATTGATAAAAGAAGGCTACATTGATGAAGCTGATGTCGAAGGCGTAGATTTTGGAGATAATCCAGAAAAAGTAGATTATGCCAAAATCTTTAACAACAGACGACCTATATTAAATCGAGCAGTTAAAAATTACATTGCTGCAGGTGAAATGACGAATAATGATTTTAAAAAATTTGTTTCAGAAAATGAAGATTGGTTAATTCCTTTCGGAGAGTACATGACAGTCAAAGAAAATCATAATCTTGACCCATGGTACGAATGGCCTGAGGAATATAGAACGTACAATAAAGAAACGATTCAAGTGTTCTGTGAAGAACACGAAGACAGAATGAACTATCATCTTGTAACGCAATATTGGTTTGCTAAACAGTGGAAAGCGCTTAAATCATATGCGAATAATAATAACATACAAATTATTGGTGACATTCCAATTTATGTTTCTAGAGACAGTGTTGAAATGTGGCAAACACCGGAACTGTTTTTAGTTGATAAAGATGGTAATCCGACTTCAGTAGCGGGCGTTCCACCAGATACGTTCTCAGCAGATGGACAGTACTGGGGTAATCCACTTTACGATTATGAATATATGAGTAAAAATGATTACGAATGGTGGGTATGGCGCATGCGTGAAAGTTTCAAACTTTACGATGTTGTTCGTATTGACCACTTCCGAGGATTCGAAAGTTATTGGGATATTCCATACGGATCTGCTACGGCAGCAACCGGTTCATGGAAATTAGGTCCTGGATCTCGATTATTCCGTCATATTAAAAAAGCTCTTGGCGATTTAAATGTTATTGCTGAAGACCTTGGTTTTATTACGGAAGAAGTTATTGAAATGAGAGAAGATACTGGCTTCCCAGGAATGAAAATTTTACAAAATGGTTTTGCAGTAACAGAAGATAGTACAGATTTACCACATCACTATCCAAAAAATACGATTGCTTATGTTGGTACACATGATAATGCGACAGCTTTAGACTGGTATTTAAACCACACTAGACCCGAACAGCGTGATCAAGTTGATGTGTATTTAAATCGAAAACCTGGTGAACATGTTGCAGATGCAATGAACCGAGGAATTGCAGCATCACCTAGTGACACAGCCATTTATACAATGCAAGACTTACTTCGTTTAGGAGCAGAGTCTCGTATGAATATACCAGCGACAATTGGTAATAACTGGGATTGGCGTATGAAATCAGATGCGATAACAAACGATTTAGAAGAAAAACTATTATCGTGGACAATTTCTTATTTCAGAAAAAACGAATTAAAGATTCAACAAGAAAAAGAAGAGGCAAAAAAAGCAGCTGAAGCGAAAGAAAAGACAGAAGATAAATTAGCTGAAGAAAAAGACTAAATAGATAAAATAACTAAATAAAATCTTAAAAGGGAGAAAAAAATGCTTAATTTAAATCAGATTGCAAAAGATGAGTTCGATAAGTCATTAGAGGAATTGACAAACCAAGAAATTTACAAGTTATTATTGGATCTTGTTCAAGACAAAGCAAAAGGGCAAACACTTAACGAAGGTA
>CAZTXI010000056.1:0-540 GCA_964617265.1 uncultured Carnobacteriaceae bacterium
GAAATGCTCGACATCATTCTTACTTATGCAAAAGAACATGACGAGATTAAAATAGTAGGGATGGAGGGTTCAAGAATCCATCCTAAAATTGAGAAAGATAACTTGCAGGACTACGATATTACTTATATTGTTACGAACATGGATACGTTCACTCAGAACGATCGATGGCTAGACATATTTGGTAAGCGAATCTTCATGCAAAAACCAGAAGCCATGACATTATATGAACCACAGTTAGGTAATTGGTATTCTTATTTAATGCTATTAGAAGATGGCAATCGCATTGATTTAAAGATTGTTCCGATAGAGGAAGCGGATCTGTATGTTTATAGTGAATCGTTGATTAAGATTTTACTAGACAAAGAGAATATTATTGGTGAAATTGCCTTGCCAACAAACTCATCTTATCATGTCAAAGAACCAACCGCTCAATTCTTTGATGACTGTTGTAACGAGTTCTGGTGGGTTTCAACTTTCGTAGCAAAAGGATTATGCCGCAAAGAATTCTTGTATAGCACAGACTATATCAATCAAACATTG
>CAZTXI010000056.1:550-8207 GCA_964617265.1 uncultured Carnobacteriaceae bacterium
GCGGACAGAATTGTATCGTATGATTTCATGGAATGTTGGGATTGATACAGGTTTTTCTGAAAGTGTTGGAAAATCGCAACGATTTTTAGAGAAACGAATCAGTCAAGAATTGTGGAATCGAATAATTGCAACTTATAACATGAGTTCCTACGAAAACTTATGGATGGTTTTATTTTCGTTACAAGAAATTTTTAGAGAGATTTCAAAAGAAGTCGCTCAAAAATCCGGTTTCGACTATCCAGAATACGATGAAATAATTACAAATTATATTGAAGAACTTTATGAAAAATATGAAAAATAAAAAATCGAAACCTCGAAGGTACTTCATCGTCGAGGTTTTATTTTTTTAACAATAATTTGAACCGAAGTTTAAAGGAGACATTAACGATGAAATTTATATGCTATTCAAATTGTTCCACATGTAGTGGTTTAGAAAAAATATTAAATGAAAAAGGTTTGTCATTTTCAAAAAGAGATATTAAAGAAGAAAATCCATCAGCGGATGAAATGAAAAAGTGGCATGAAAAATCAGGTTTACCGCTAAAAAAATTCTTCAACACAAGTGGAATGGTCTACCGAGAATTAAAGCTAAAAGATAAACTAAGTGACATGTCGGAAGAAGAGCAGTATGCTTTACTAGCTACAGATGGCATGCTCGTTAAAAGACCGATTCTAATCACAGATAAGGATGAAGTATTAGTCGGACCACTCGTAAAAGAATACGTCGCACAACTAAAAACAAATTAGAAAGAGGATAATATGGACGGAAATAATCGAAATAATGTTACTGTCGGACAGAAAGTGAAAGTTGTCCAAAAACAAGATCAACGCTCAGGTAAATTAACAGAAGGAATCGTTGCACGAATTTTAACAAATTCAGCTAATCATCCACATGGCATCAAAGTGAAGTTAGAAGATGGAATAGTTGGACGCGTAAAAGAAATCACTCAATAAAAAAAGCGGCAAGCACATTGTTTCAGTGTGTTTGCCGTTTTTTTTAGAAACTATGCTATAAAAAATGTTTCTCTACTGCATTTTTAAAATTGTCTAAATCAATTGTTTCAACGAATGCTTCATCACCAACAAATACAGTAGGAATACGTTCAACATTAACAGCTTTGACTTCTGCCGTCACATTGTGTGCTTGATTTCGATTCTTATCTTGTAAGCTCAACCCATAATCGGCAGCAATATGCGGAATATCCGTTAATCGTTCTGTTCCCCAATCGTTTTGTTCACTGAATAACTTCTGAATGGTTTGATACGTTTCAACAGGAGTTGAGTAGTCTAAATATTGATTCATCACGTTACCTAACTCTAAATAAATACTATGCTTATCAAAATGTTTCAAAATACGTTGCACAGTCCCATTTTCAATATAGTTATTTAAAAATGGTGCAACATTCTCTTCATAAGCCTTTGAATCAGGACAACGCAAATTAATATATTCTACAATTTTTAATGGGGCATCATCGGATCCAATTTTAATCGCATCTTTATCTGTTATATTTGAATCGTTAAAACTCACAAAAATCACCTTCCATGAAATATATTTCTTATAGTATACTGCAATTTCACAAAAATAATAATGGAGCCAACTCCAAAAAATAATTTCAGTAAAAAACATCTCGGAATCGAACAAATAATGTGCACAACTTAAATTAAAACAGTATAATGAATGACAGAGTGGAAACAAAGGAAGTGACAGAATGTCAGATAAAAAGTTGATTCAATTGGATCAATTAAATAGTAATCCAACATCACTCGATGGGATTGATTTGTCCGGTGGTTTTGTTTGCGATTTTGAAACAGGAATATGTGGTACAGCCACTGAAATCACGAATACGAAAACAGTAGAGGAGAAAGAGAATGCAAATCACAATATGGTCTGATTTTGTCTGCCCATTTTGCTTTATTGGAGCAACTCATTTAGATAAAGCATTAGCGAATTTTGAACATGCAGATGAAGTAACTATCGAATATAAAAGCTACCAATTAGAACCCGGTGCAAAATATGTACCAGGGAGAACTTATAAACAAGCAATGGTTGAGCGTAAAGGTGCAGCACCTGAACAAATTGATCAAATGTTTAGTCAGGTAACAGCTATGGCTGCGAATGCCGGATTAGATTATGACTTCGATAAAATGAAATTAACAGATACTTTCCCAGCGCATCGTGTATTCCAATACGCGAATGAAGAAGGAAAAGGTGTCGAGTACTTTAATAAACTATATGAAGCATTCTTTTTAAACGGAGAATTAATTAGTGATGCAACAGTTTTAACGCGTGTTGCATCAGAAATTGGTATAGATGCCAATCGTGTTCAGGAAATCGTGGACAATGAAAAAGAATACGACAAAGAAGTTGTGATGGATATCTACGAAGCTCAACAAGTTGGAGTTCAAGGTGTTCCGTTTTTCGTATTCAATAATAAATATGCTGTATCTGGTGCACAACCAGTAGAAACATTTGAACAAGTTTTAACACAAGTTTACGAAGAATTTAACAAATAATAAATAATCATCGAAACCCTACTCTAACTTTGTTAAAGCAGGGTTTTTGTTTATTTTAAAAAGAAAATTGTAAAAAAAGTCCTAAAAAGACTGTAAAAAGCAAAAATATATTTGAAATCTTCTTCGATTCATTATATTATAATGATAACGTTATCACAGGTTAAAAAATATGTTTTTTTAAACACTTCAATGAAACCGTTTGCTTAACTTGTTATACATGTTTTAATGAATTTTAATAAATATATAGATACAAAATAGAGGAGAGAGATACAGTGGCAGAGATTAAATTAAATCATATCTATAAAAAATATGAGAATGCAGAGGATTATTCTGTAAAAGACTTTCAACTAGATATTGAAGACAACGAATTTATCGTTTTTGTAGGTCCATCAGGATGTGGAAAATCAACAACATTACGTATGATTGCTGGATTAGAAGAGATTACAGAAGGTGACTTAATTATTGACGATAAAGTCGTTAACGATATAGCGCCAAAAGATCGTGATATCGCAATGGTTTTCCAAAACTATGCTCTATATCCACACATGACAGTATTTGACAACATGGCTTTTGGATTAAAATTACGCAAAATGCCAAAAGGTGAAATTGATACACGAGTAAGGGAAGCAGCTGAATTACTTGGTTTAACAGAGTTGTTAGAACGTAAACCAGCAGCATTATCCGGTGGACAAAGACAACGTGTTGCTTTAGGACGTGCAGTTGTACGTAATCCTAAAGTTTTCCTAATGGATGAGCCACTATCGAACTTAGATGCTAAATTACGTGTACATATGCGTACAGAAATTGCTAAATTACATGAGCGCCTAAAAACAACGATGATTTATGTAACACATGATCAAACAGAAGCGATGACTTTAGCGGACCGTATCGTTATTATGGATGCAGGTGTTATTCAACAAGTTGGCTCACCGTTTGAAGTATATAACTCGCCAAACAACGCATTCGTTGCGAGCTTTATTGGCTCACCAGCAATGAACTTAATTGAAATGACATACGAAGATGGCGTGATTAAAGACGGTAACGGTCTAGACTTACCAGTTAGTGCACCAGATCGTCAATTATTAGATAAAGCTGGTTACAACGGCAAAAAAATAATCTTCGGTATTCGTCCAGAAGACATTAATACAGAGCAAATCGCATTAGATGCATCGCCTGAAACGGTATTAGAGCCGACAATCACGGTTTCTGAATTAACAGGTGCGGAATCGATTCTTTACTTAGATTTTGGTAAACATGAATTAACAGCCGTAGTAGACGCACGTGATTACCACAACCCAGGAACTAAGTTACAAGTTGCCTTTAACATGAATAAAGCACACTTCTTTGATTTAGAAACTGAAAATGTTATTCGTCAAAAAGAAGCAGCCGTTTTATCATAAGCAACAACTAATTATTGATCATTCCTATTGAAAACTTAAAGCGTGTGCTCATTATTGAGTACATGCTTTTTACTTGGAAATAAACACTTATCGAATAGGCAATTTCAAATTCTGTGTTAACATAAGCATGAAATTAGCTAAATCAGCCCTGATTTCAGAATAAATATCGATTAAAAATATGATAAACTGAAACGTATAGATTGGAGGAGACAGATGCTTTACCCCATCACTTCAGAAACAAGAGGATTAGTAGACTTAAATGGTATTTGGAAATTTAAAATTGATAAAGGAAATGGCTTCGATGAAAAGTGGTTTGAAAGTTCATTAACCGATACAATGGATATGATTGTACCCGCATCATATAAAGACCAAACTATTTTACAAGAATTACGAACGCACCATGGATTGGTTTGGTATGAACGTTCTTTTACAATCCCGTACTACATGCTAAACGAGCGACTCATTCTTCGTTTTGGAGCAGCAACCCACGTCGCAAAAGTTTATATGAATGGTAAGGTAGTTACGGAACACAAAGCAGGTTTCTTACCTTTCGAAGTAGAGATCAATGATTACTTAAAAAGAGGGCATAACCGCCTAACAATTGTCGCAAATAATATTGTTGAGCCTTCCATTTCAAAAGAAATGACGAAAGAAGAGCCAGAAACCTACCCAATAGAAGAATATTTCAATATTCCTCAAATAGATATGAATAACTATTCGAGCCTACATCAGCCTGTAAAAATTTACACAACACCAAAAACATATGTGAAGGATGTAACGGTCATCACCGATTTCAATGAAGACCTGGGCTACGTCAATTGCAAAATAGATGTTGTAGGCGAATATGAAGATGTCAGAGTCAGTATCTTTGACGAAAGCCGCTACCAAAAAGCAATCACAGAAGGTACAGATAAAACATTGCTCATTCGAGACGTCCAACTTTGGGAACCACTAGACGCTTATCTATACCAAATGAAAGTTGAAGTGCTTCATGAAGATCAAGTTGTAGACGTTTATGAAATGCCATTCGGAATTCGAACCGTAGAAGTAAAAGATGGCGAATTTTTAATCAACAATAAACCATTTTATTTCAAAGGTTTCGGAAAACACAAAGATTCACCATTCAGCAGCCGTGCTATCAACGAGCCAGTTAACGTACTCGATTTCAACCTCATGAAATGGATAGGCGCCAACTCTTTTAGAACAGCACATTACCCATTTTCGGAAGAACTAATGCGCTTAGCTGATCGACTAGGATTTGTAGTTATTGGTGAAACGCCTGCCGCGGGCTTAGATTCTTACTTACAAGTTTCTAAAACGGACGAAAATCAAGAATGGAGTAATCGAGAGATTACGAAACACCACCAAGAAATTATAGAAGACTATATTGCACGTGACAAAAACCATCCGTCAGTTGTTATGTGGTCAATCGCTAATGATCCCTATTTAGAATGGGAAAGTGCATTTGAATATTTTGAACCACTCGTAAAATTGGCCAGAGACTCTGATCCACAAGAGCGACCGATAACAATCGTAACGCATTTTGAACTAGATTATGACAAAGAAAAAATTGCAGAACTTATTGATGTCATTTCGTTAAATCGTTATTTTGCAGAAGATATTTCAATCGAAGGACTCGTTAAAACAGCTGATGTACTGACAAAAGAATTTGCACTATGGAACGAAAAGTTTCCAGGAAAACCAATATTCATGTCAGAATATGGACTAGATTCTGATTCAGGAATGAAGGCTCTAAAGGATGAAATCTTTACCGATGATTATCAAGTTCAATTTTTAGAAATGTACCATAAAATATTTGATCAACATGATCTATTTATTGGTGAGCATATTTGGAACTTTGCATCAGATCAAAAAGTTTTTGATATCCATGAAAATGCCAAAGATATTTTCTCACTAGAAGGCATACCAAAAGTAACGGCATTGGAACTCAAAAAGCGTTGGGAAAACATACCAAATTTCCATTACAAAAAGAATAGTAAGTAAATTGATTAAGATAAGCCCAACTATTATTTCATGCGAATAATGGTTGGGCTTTTTTTCTTTCAATAGAATCAAATAAGGAACATTTCGCCATGCGAAATGGACTGAAGTGGGATTTAAACTCTTAGTAAGTGCTAGACAAAATAAGAAGTTATCGAACTGGACAAAAAGACCACAATTTGTCCAGTTACCAACTCCAACCGGACAAAAAGACCACAATTTGTCCAGTTACCAACTCCAACTGGACAAAAAACTCAAAATTTGTCCAGTTACCAACTCCAACTGGACAAAAAACTCAAAATTTGTCCAGTTTATCCTAATTAAACTGAGCCCCCTAATACTGGCCAATTTAAAATATACGGAAATATATCTGGACTTAGGAAATAATAAGAATAATAACCTAGACTTTATGGATAAGGGTCAATCTGGTGCCAAAAAGTGTAAATTTTGGCACAGAAATTCCAATCCTGTGCCACATGTGTAAAGTTTGGCACGACAACTCCAATAAAACTCGCTTTATCACATGTTATCTAATATTTGAACAAAGCGGATAGTTTAAATAAGATTATAGATGCAATTACTTTTTGAAAACGCTATGATAAATGTTAGGATATAACTACACATTTTAAATAAAGAAGGTTGGGTCAGATTATGCCAAAAGAACATTTGAAAAAATTGATTAACGGTTCAGATATTCGAGGAATAGCCGTTACAACGGATGAGCATAAAGCAAATCTAACGGAAGTTGAAGTTAAAAGTTTAGCAGCCGGTTTCTTGAAGTTATTAAAAATTGATAAAAATATAAATGATAATCCACTCCGAATTGCGATTGGTTTTGACAGTCGAATTTCAGGTCCGATGATTAAAGATGCCTTAACAGAAATATTTACTAAAGCAGGAGTTACGGTTTTAGATGCTGGTTTAGCCACTACACCAGCGATGTTTATGGCAACTCAGTTTCCAGAAATTGATGCCCATGCGGGAATTATGATTACAGCTAGCCACTTACCTTATTTTTACAATGGTTTAAAATTTTTCACTAAAGAAGGTGGAGCTGAGCACGAAGATATGGAAAAAATCGTGGAATACTCAGACTCAGAAGTCATTTCAACAACGGTTGGTGAAATTGAAACCATCCCTCTGATTGAATATTATGCCGATGACATGGTCAAAAAGATTCAAGAAGGATCTGAAATGGACCAACCATTAGAAGGACTTAAAATTGTGCTAGATGCTGGAAATGGGGCAGGAGGATTTTTTGCAAGTGAGGTATTAGAAAAATTAGGAGCCGATACTACAGGTAGCCAGTTCCTAGATCCAGATGGACATTTTCCAAACCATATTCCAAATCCGGATAATAAAGAAGCGATGGCAAGTATTCAAAAAGCTGTATTAGAGCACCAAGCAGATTTAGGAATTATATTTGATACGGATGTTGACCGAGCTGCAGTTGTGGACAATACAGGGCAATCCATCAACCGAAATAATTTAATTGCTGTGTTAGCTCATATTGTTTTAGAAGATGAATCAGGCGCAACTATTGTCACAAACTCACCTACAACATCGCATTTAAAAACTTTTATTAACCAATTAGGTGGTAAGCAATACCGCTATATTTCTGGTTATCGAAACGTCATCAATAAAGCAATCGACTTAAACGAGGAAGGCATTTCAACACCGTTAGCTATTGAAACAAGTGGTCATGCTGCTTTTCGAGAAAATTATTTCTTAGATGATGGTGC
>CAZTXI010000057.1:0-8197 GCA_964617265.1 uncultured Carnobacteriaceae bacterium
AAAAAGGAATTCCAGTCGTTTTAGATCCAGTTGGTGTAGGAGCAACAAGCTACCGAAAAGAGATAATTAATAAATGTGTTAGCTGCCATTATGCTAGGACCGGACTATGCCGTTGGAATTGCCTTTGGATCGAGTCTACTCCGTAATTTATTAGGTTGGGGAACGTTACTAGCTTTTCCAGGATCTATGTTTGGTGCTTTATTAGCTGGTCTTTTTTATTTTTTAAAACGGTTATGAGAATCAGCCATTAAAACAAAAGTAATTCTGTAAATTATCAAGAGTTGTCGATAGAAAACTTATTCTATGATGAAAATAAGTTTCTAGTCATAAACTATTAAGTCCAATAAAATAAAAAGGAGTGCTTATGTGAAACCAGATATTATGAAGCAATTAACTACAATTGAACGTGAAGATTTAATCATGAAAGCAGTGTGGGCTTGACCGATTTCACAAAAAGAAGCTTTTGAACTGTTTTTTGGTTTCTTACTTGACACTTCTTTGGGTGGGTGCTAGTATGGGTGTTGTTGAAAAATGAATATGATTTGTTAGGCAGAGGCTCCTATACAAACACAGGCTACTGCCCAGGAACGTCCAGAGACGCCAATGGGTATAACAGGAATTGACCGACATAAGGCTTTCTTAACGTAGCTAACAGAAATGTTTACGTTGTATAGTGCTAAAACTCCACGAAGAAATCTCCATGACTTATATACTTTGTATATATTTTTATGTGGATATTATTTGAGCTCTCACTGTCTATAGTGAGAGTTTTTTTATTCTAACGAATCTTCATTTTAGTGCATAAAATGAGGAGGTTATTTCAATGGTAAAAAGGCGTATCTTACTACAATAGTTATTGTAATGATTCGAAAGTTTCAGACCTTTTTATATGTTATTTCTAGAAAAAAGCTCGGCGGTTAATGTAGGCTACTCTAGAATTTCAAAAAACATATGAAAAGGATGATAAAGATGATGAAAGACATTTTAAAATTAAATTATTTTGAGCTTGCTAGTAAACCGATGACTGAAATCTGGGGCTTACTAAATGCGAGTGATGCAGGTAGAAGTACTTCGGAAGCGGCAGAAATCCGTGAAGAATTTGGAGACAACACAATTGAGTTTGGTGAAGAGAAGTCATTATGGCAATCCATTTTTGAGGCTTATATTACTCCTTTTACACTCGTATTAGTTGCGTTAGCGGCTATTTCGTTCTTGACGGATTATGCGTTAGTTCCGGCACCGGAACGTGAATTATATACCCCTATTATTATTATGATTATGGTATTTTTAAGTGGGACAATGACACTGGTTCAATCGTTACGTTCGGACCGTTCAGTGAATCAGCTAGAGTCGTTGATTGAAGTGACTTCAGCGGTGAAACGTGATGGTGAATTTACTGAGATTCGTACAGAAGACATCGTTTTAGGTGATTTAGTGCGCTTAAAAGCGGGCGACATGATTCCGGCTGATATGCGTTTAATGCAGACGAAAGATTTGTTTATTTCACAAGCTTCTTTAACTGGTGAAAGCTATCCAGTTGAGAAAAAAGCGCAGGCAGAAGTGGTTGATGTCACAAACGACACGAGTTATGAAACGCTTGTCTTTACGGGAAGCGAAGTGGTGAGTGGTAGTGCTGTTGGAATGGTTGTTCGTACAGGAAACAACACATTGTTCGGTGAGGTAGCTGATGAGTTAGGTGAGGAGACGATTAAGACAAGTTTCGACGTCGGAATCGAAAAGACTTCGTTACTACTAATTCGTTTCATGGCGATTATGGCGCCAACGGTTATCTTGGTTAATGGCTTGACGAAAGGTGACTGGCTCCAAGCTTTATTATTTGGTATTTCAGTGGCGGTTGGTTTAACGCCTGAAATGTTACCGATGATTGTGACGACGAACTTGGTTAAAGGTGCGAACGATATGGCGAAAGAAGGAACGATTATTCGTAACTTGAACGCTATCCAAAACTTTGGCGCAATTGATGTGTTAGTAACGGATAAAACAGGTACGCTAACACAGGATAATATTGTTTTACAATATCACTTAGATATTGATGGAGAAGAAAGTGACCGCGTGTTGCGTCATGCTTATCTCAATAGTTTTTACCAAACAGGGCTAGGCAACTTGATGGACGAAGCGATTATTCGCGCAGGTCAAGAAAGCTTAGATACGGATCAATATGCATACACTAAAGTGGATGAAATTCCGTTTGATTTCGAGCGTCGTCGTTTAAGTGTAGTGGTGGAAGATTCATCTGGTAAAACACAAATGATTACAAAAGGTGCTATTGAAGAGATGCTGAACGTTTCGACTTTAGTAGATCATGAAGGAACAGTTATCGAATTAACACAAACAGAGCGTGACAAGATTTTAACGCAAGTAAACCAATTAAATGCTCAAGGATTGAGAGTACTTGGAGTGTCACAAAAAACAAATCCAAGTCCAGTTGGCGAGTTCTCAGTGAAAGATGAGAGTGAAATGGTTCTGATTGGTTTCCTAGCATTTTTAGACCCGCCAAAAGAGTCTACAAAAGAAGCTTTAGAAGCGCTAAAGAGCCACAATGTGGATGTTAAAATTATGACCGGTGACAATGAATTAGTGACTCGTTCAGTCGCTAAGCAAGTTGGTTTACCAACAGATAATATTATTTCAGGTGAACAGTTAATCGATAAATCGGATGATGAGCTGAAAGAAATCGTTGAAACCCACAGCATTTTTGTGAAATTAAACCCGACTCAAAAATCAAAACTAGTGACATTATTAAGAGACAATGATCATGTCGTTGGTTTCTTAGGGGATGGAATTAATGACTCACCAGCGATGCGTGCAGCGGATGTTGGGATTTCGGTTGATAACGCGGTAGATATCGCAAAAGAATCAGCGGATATTATCTTGCTTGAGAAGGATTTATTGGTGTTAGAAAAAGGTATTTTATCTGGTCGCGAAGTATTTGGAAATACGATGAAATACATCAAAATTACGACAAGCTCGAATTTCGGTAATGTGTTTTCAATCTTAGTTGCAAGTATTTTCTTACCGTTCTTACCAATGATGCCAATTCAGCTGTTATTCTTAAACTTACTCTATGAAATTTCATCAATGTCTATTCCTTGGGATAATATGGATGCTGAGTATTTGAAAGCACCGAAAAAATGGGAAGCTTTAACGATTAAAGATTTCATGATTTGGTTTGGGCCAACGAGTACAGTGTTTGATATTACGACTTTCTTGGCAATGTACTTTATCTTGTTACCGCGAGTATTTGGTGGCAGCTATCACGATTTAGGATTGGAACAGCAAGAATTATTTGCTTCAATGTTCCAAGCAGGGTGGTTTGTCGTATCTATTTGGACACAAACTCTCGTTTTACACGCTTTACGTACGCCTAAATTACCATTTATTGAGAGTCAGCCGTCATTTATTATGACGACTATTACGACACTTGGGATTGTGATTGGATCTATTGCGCCATATACCGCGTTAGGTATCGCACTCGACTTGTCACCACTACCGGGAAACTTCTGGTGGTTAGTAGGGCTAACAGTTGTTGGTTACCTAGGATTAGTACAAATTATTAAGAAATACTACATGAAACAATATGGTGAACTAATCTAGTTTAAAATATAAAATACCCTCGCTAGGTCAGCTTGACTTAGCAAGGGTTGTTTGTATTTAGAGATCAAAGCTTAATCGGTCGATTTGCTGCGGCAAATCCATCCAAAAGAGCAATAAGGAACATTTCGCGGAGGCGAAATGGACTGAAGAGGGTCTTGAACTACCGACTTCAAGTTGCTCAGATGGATATCTTATCCCGAATTGGAATAGCTGTGCCAAACATTATAGTTTGTGGCACAGAATTGGAGTAGCTGTGCCAAACATTATAGTTTGTGGCACAGAATTAGAGTAGCTGTGCCAAACTTTATACTTTTGGCACCAGATTAACCTTTATCCATAAAGTCTAGATTATTTTTCTTTTTCATCTTTGTTGTTATTGATTATTGTACTGACTATTATTCCGATAAGCATTCCAAAACCAGGACCAATCGCCATCGCTAAGGGTGTATCAAAGAGGAGCATTGAAATAGAACCCAAAATCACACCACCCAATAATCCGAAACTGATTCCATAACTAAGATATGCATTCTCATTTTTTCAGGCATATTTTACCTCCTATAAATATAATTAACTATATTTTTCTGAGGGCTAACCTTTAAGAAAAGCTACTCGTTGATATTTAAAAAAGTGTTCAAACTACTCTAAAGTTTCCTCATAGATGATATAAGTTTACCATATGCCATAAGAGGTTTAGGATTGAGACGATTTATAACTAAAGTTGCATATTAAAATAGATGATTGTTATAGAAGTATAGAAACTTAAAGAATAAGCAATAATATGATGAGCTTGCTTACTAGAATGGGCTTTTTCCTGTGCTTTAAATCAACAAACTCTTATTTCAGTGGTATAATATATAAACTATACGACGTGAAAATGAGGAGTTAATTATGTCTACGAACAAGCAATCTAAATTTAAAGCTTTTTTAAAGAAAAAGAATATTGAAATATCTGTTCAACGGTATTTCATCGATGCACTCGGTAGTATGGCTCAAGGGTTATTTGCCTCACTGTTGATTGGGACGATACTCAATACAATCGGGCAACAATTTAATATTCCCTTTTTATCTGAAACTGTTTGGCCTATTGCAAATTCAATGACTGGATCAGCCATTGGTGTAGCGGTTGCTTATGCGTTAGGTGCACCACCGTTAGTTTTGTTTTCTTCTACCATAACTGGAGCAGCAGGTAATGCTTTAGGCGGTCCGGCTGGGGCATTTGTGGCAGCTTTGATTGGTGCTGAGTTAGGGAAGTTGGTTTCAAAAGAAACGAAGTTGGATATTATAGTGACAACGGGTGTAACCATCCTATCTGGTGTTTTAGTTGGATCAATTATTGGACCGATTATTGGTGGTTTAATGACTGCCATGGGAGACGTAGTTATGTATGCAACCGAGTTGGCGCCGTTTGCGATGGGGGTCATTGTTTCTGTTATAGTAGGTATTGTATTAACACTGCCTCTGAGTAGTGCCGCATTGAGTATGATGCTAGGTCTGGAGGGGATTGCCGCGGGAGCCGCGATGGCTGGCTGTTGTGCCCATATGATTGGTTTCGCCTTTATGAGTTTCAAGGAGAATGGTTGGAGTGGAGTAGCTGCGCAAGGCCTAGGGACATCGATGCTTCAAGTGGCGAATTTGGTCAAGAATCCTTGGTGTTGGATTCCACCGATTATAGTTTCAGCAATCACAGGCCCAATGTCTACCATTCTTTTTGAAATGGAAAACAGTTCAGTGGGCGCTGGTATGGGTACAAGTGGTTTAGTCGGTGTCATTGAAACCTTTAATACAATGGGTGGCGATTTTAACGTCATTTTTGGAGTTGTTATATTATACATTCTAATTCCAGCAATACTGACACCACTAATTGGTAACCTTATGCGTAGACAAGGACTTATAAAAGATGGAGATTTAACTTTAGATGTGGCAAATTAATTTTAAGGAATTGAATAGATCAAAAATTTGGCCGTTAAATTCGGCTTAGAAATGTATGTTTCCTATAGCAAGTCACTTGGTATAGCTAGGGAATGGGGAACGCATTTTGTATGGATTGAAATGGATGGAGGTATGTCTGATGGGTATGATTGAGATTCAAGCGGACGAACAATTAATCAAAGAGGCGACTGAAATATTCAAGGCTTTAGGAATGGATTTGGAGACTGGGATAGAAGTCTATCTGAGACAAGTCGTCGATAAAAAAGGTATACCATTTGAGGTTACTTTAGAGTCGACTGATTCAGATTCAGTTTTAAAGGATTTGATACATAATCGAACTGAATCGTTTGATAGTCTAGATGAGTTAATCGACGAAGTAAATCCAGACGAGTAGAATGATTGTATAGGAGCCATTATTGTGGGGCATTTTAGCCATTAAAAGTGACATTAAGACAGTAGTACAATGAACACAAATGTGTTGACTCTAAATGTGTTCTAAGATATAATTTAATTAATTAAGGGAGGGTGTCATTATGGCCACAATAACAGTTCGAGTGACAGAATCAGAAAAACAATTTTTAGATGCTATGGCTAAATTTGAAGGGAAAAGTCTATCAGATTTGTTAAAGACAACCACATTAGAAGCGCTAGAAGATAGTTATGATGCGATTGTTGCTGAAAAAGCTTATGAAGAGTATCTAGTTGATCCTGTGACTGTCAGTCATGATGAATTGATGGAAGACTTAGGCTTATAATATGGAAAAAAACTATAAACTCCAATATTCAAAAGGATTTATTAATCAAATCAAAAAGATGGACCCGTTTGTTCAAAAAAACATCATGAGTTGGCTTGAGGTCAATATTCAAAATACAAATAACCCTAGAAAATATGGTAAAGCTTTAAAAGGAAATCTAATAGGTACATGGCGATATCGTATTGGAAATTATAGGGTTATATGTGTAATTGAGGATGATAAATTGATTGTCCTTGCTTTAGGAGTCGGGCATCGAAACAAAATATATAAATGAACCATAAAGCCTCGTGCTGGGAAGAATGAATTCCTGACACGAGGCTTTGATATTTATTCTATTTTAAACCGGTATCAACTAATTATTAATATTATTTTACTAAATCTCCGTAATCGTTCTGCTCTAAATGGTTGATGAATTCTTGCTTACGATTGGGATCATTTACTTCAGCTGAATCTGTTTTTTGGAACTGACCAGCCTCAACCATTTTACTCAAATTTTTTAATTCTATTATGCTGTTTTGACAATTTTTGAGCCAAAAGGAAGTAAGGCAAGCTTAGCATGTTTAAAGTGTTGTAAACCAAATGGAATACCAACAATGGTTAAACAGAAAATGATACCCATGGATACTTCTTCAATGACCATCACAAATCCTCCAAGCACTAACCAAATAATATTGATGAAGAGTGAGGAACCACTGTCACTAAATACGATATCTTTACCAAATGGAGCGGCGGACATTTTGGCGAATTTAAAACATTGTCGTCCAATTGGGATACCGACAATCGTAATCGACCAAAGTGCTCCAATAACTAACCAAGATAGCCAGCTGATAAATCCTCCTAAAATAAACCAAATAATATTTCCGAGTGTTTTCAAATGGGCATCTCCTTTCTAAATAAGTATAGATACAGTATACCCAAAATTGTATAACAGGGCATCGGTCTTAGTGCTGACTTTTAAAAGAATTAGCGACTAATTTGAGGGGGACGCTCATTTTTATTATCAGGTTCTGTAAAATTTGGATGCTGCCATTCTTTTAAGAAAGTCATTTCTGCTTCATCTAATTCAAAATCAAAAACTGCAATATTTTCTTTTATTCGCTCCACGTGTACCGACTTAGTTAGTGGCACAACACCTAATTGCAGATCAAAGCGCAATAAAATTTGGGCAACGGATTTGTTGTATTTTTCGACCATTTTCTGGACGGCAGGTTCTGCCCCTATTTCACCAAGAGGGCTTAAAGGGGAGTAAGCTTGAACAAGGATGTCATGCTTACGACAGTATTCGCGGGTTTTTGTCTGCAAAACGCCAGGGTGAACGAGCAGCTGATTGACCATTGGCTGAATTCGAGCATGTTCGACAAGATTCTCCAGGTGCTCAATAGAGAAATTACTGACACCAATTGCTTTCAGCACACCTTGGTCGTATAATTCTTCGAATGCACGCCAAGTTTCTAGGTTATCTTCCGGCCAATCTTCACCGTGTCCATGAACGACGGGCCAGTGGATTAAATATAAATCTAAATAGTCAGTTTGTAGGTTATCAAGGGTTTGCTGAACTTCTTGAAAGACATTTTTGTATCCATGTCGGTCATTCTTTAACTTACTGGTTAGAAAAAGTTTTTCTCTAGGGAACCCCGCTTCTTTCAAAGCTTCACCGATGAGTGCTTCGTTTTGGTAAGCTGCTGCTCCATCCAATTGATGAAATCCGACTTCGATGGCATTTTTCACACCGAGTATTACTTCATCACGGTTTGTATTTTTCCATAAGCCGTAACCCATTACGGGGATTCTTATACCATTTTTCAATGTTCTTGTTTCCATAAAATTTCCTCCTTAACTTGATTCATTTCCTTCTCATTGTAACAAAGATTTCGTGTAGTATAGGTTTGAAACCCTTT
>CAZTXI010000058.1:0-8183 GCA_964617265.1 uncultured Carnobacteriaceae bacterium
TTCTTTAACGGGTGATTGTTCTGGGAAATAGTTTTTTGGTGTACAAATTGTACGCCCTAAATCCATCATTGCTTGATTCCAGTCCCCTGGTCGTTTAGGATCGATTAGATAGCGTGCAACAGTTTGAAAGACTTTACGATTTTTAGCCACTCCTATATCTAAGTCTATTTCAAATAAACGACTTAAGACACGCATCAAGTTTCCGTCAATTGCTGGAGTTGGTAAACCAAAAGCCATACTACTTACCGCTCCAGCAGTATAAGGTCCAATTCCCTTCAATTTAGCGATTTCTTTTGGTTCGTTTGGAAAGACTCCACCATGATGCAAAACAATTTGCATAGCTGCTGCTTTTAAGTTTCGAGCTCGCGAGTAATAACCCAGTCCTTCCCATAACTTTAATACTTTTTCTTCTGGTGCATCCGCTAATGTCTGAACATCAGGGAACGCTTCTATAAATCGCTCAAAATACGGTATCACAGTATCCGTTCGAGTTTGTTGCAACATGATCTCTGATATCCATATTTTATACGGATCATTTGTTAAACGCCATGGAAAGTTATGTTCTGCTTCTTGAGAATCATACCAAGTCAGTAGCACTTCTCTAAACGCTTCAATTTTTTCTTCTGGCCACATATCAATATTAAATTTTTCTTTTAGTTCTTCTCTAGTCCATTCAATTTCAAACAATTTATTCTGCATCCTTCTCATCGATGTATCGATTAATTAACTCATTGGGAAATCCTTTAGAATATAAAAAGGCTCTTAATCGCTGAGTTAAATCATAATCTTTATATTTCCGAGCATAACGTTTATATGCTTTATCTGCTTGTTTCAGTAAGGCTTTATATTCTTCGTCCTCATCTTTTTCAGTGTCAATGCTTTCTATCGCTTCATCTGCTATCTGAAAACTGTATCCTTTTCCAACTAGATACTGTTTTACTTTTTGTGTACTCTCAAATTGAGAGCGATTCTTTGATTTGTTCCACTGTTTTTCAGCAAGATCAATAGCATTTTCAAGTTGCTGCTCTTCCGTGTATTCTTCTAAGGCATCTAATATATCATTTTCAGAAACACCCTTCATTTTTAAATCTTGCATAATATTACTAGGGCCTTTTTGATTTACATTTGCCATTGTACGAACATAACTCTCAGCAAACATCAAATCATCAATTAAGCGCATTGCATTTAACTTCTCAATCATTCGATCTGTGAAATGCTTAAACTCATGTTTAATTAAATAATCTTTGATTTGTTTTTCCGTACGCATAGAGTAGCTTAAGTAATTCAATACTTTTGAATAGGCTTTGTAAAAAGTTTCTTCACTTTCAATCTGTTTTTGTAGTTCCGCATCAATGTGCAGTCCCTTTTTTAATTCAAAATGCAGCAGAACTTCTTCGTCTACTCCAAATGCAAACTCGTCGTTAATAAATATATTGTAACGACCTTGTCTCTTTTGTGGTTCAATTTTAGAAATCATGCGAAATGATTTCATTTCATGCTTCTCTTGCTTAGGTTCTTTTTTTACAGGTTGAATCTTTTTCGGTTCTTCATAAGTTTTATATTTTACCTTTTGTTTAATTTCTTTAGGTTTGTCTTGATCTGAAGTGTTTCTTAAATTGATTAAGTTCTTTTTCTCTGTCATCCATATCCCCTTCTATTGTTCTGGATTACGGTTATGATTAAATAAGAAATCAATCCATTTTTTATTTTTAGTATACCCTTCAACATGGTATTCTTGGGTTTCTTGGTTAAACTCTTCATGAGCAATAATCGTTTCAGTATTTAATTTAGCTAAAACATCGCCTCTGTCAGAAGGGATATTCACAGCATAATGTTCTAATTCTTGCTGTACAGCTTGTTCAATTTTTTCTAATAGTTGCTTTTGATCTTCTTCATCGATTGCTGTAATAATTACATTCGGAAATAGTGTCGGATAAAACGATGCATCCGCTAAATCTTTTTTATTGTATACCGTAAATAATGGAATAGAATCCATTTCTAAATCCTTTAACAATTCGAGTACAGTATCTTGATGTTTTTCGATATTAGGAGCTGATGCATCAACAATGTGTAACAGCAAATCAACATCACGAGACTCTTCCAGCGTCGATTGAAATGATTCAATCAATTGTGTTGGTAAATCTTGAATAAACCCAACTGTATCCGTCAATGTAACTTGCAGACCCGAAGTTAACTCTAATTTTCGAGTTACTGGATCGAGTGTCGCAAACAATTCATCTTTCTCATATGTCTTACTATGAGTTAACGCATTTAATACCGTTGATTTACCAGCGTTTGTATAACCTATTAAACCAATTCTAAATAAGTTTGAACGCTCTCTTTGTTTACGCAAACGGTCTCGATGTTGTTCTACCTTTTTCAGTTCTTTTTTAATATCTGTAATTTGACGATTAATATGACGTCTATCAGTCTCTAATTTAGTTTCACCAGGCCCACGCGTTCCAATTCCCCCACCTAGTCGGGACATGTTAATCCCATGTCCTACTAATCTAGGAAGCAGATAATTTAATTGTGCGAGTTGAACTTGTAAGCCACCTTCTCGACTTGTCGCTCTAATCGCAAATATATCTAAAATAACTTGAATTCGATCAAGTATCTTTACATCAATTTCATTTTGTATATTGCGAACTTGACTTGGTGATAATTCTTGGTTAAACACGACTGTTTGAGCATCTAACTCTTCAACTAATCGTTTTAGCTCTTGTATTTTACCTTTTCCTATCAATGTTCGATTATCAATATAATCTCTTTTTTGAGTAACTTCTCCAACAACTGAAACACCTGTATTCTCAACTAGATGCTTTAACTCATCTAGTGAATACTGAAAATGTAGATCCGTTTCTGTTGTTTGAACAGCTGCTAATACAGCTTTTTCAATTTGTTTATCCATACGTTTCATCCTTTAAAAAGTCTCTGATTTGCTCTAAACAATGTTCCATATCTTTAGGATTCTTTACAAAATCGTATTGGTGTACATTGTCTAAACGATTTCTAAACCAAGTTAATTGTCTCTTAGCATAACGTCTTGAGTTTTGCTTAATGGATTCTAGTGTTTCTTCTAATGAAATCTCTTGATTAAAATAAGGGAAAAATTCTGCGTAACCAATCCCTTTCGTACTTTGTGCGTTTGGTATTGGTCCTAATTTTTCCCAAAGTTGTCTTGCTTCTTGTTCCAATCCCTCTTCCATCATTAAATCCACACGTAAGTTTATTCGCTCATATAAAAGCGCTCGGTCCGTGTCTAAGCAAACGATAAAGGCATCATAATTTGGTTCTTTATCTTTCTTTTCATTTTGATGAGAGGAGAATAATTCGCCTGTTTCATAAAATACTTCTAGAGCTCGAATCACTCTTCGGACATTATTGGGGTGAATTTTTTCAGCAGCAGCTGGGTCAATCTCGTCTAATCGATTCCATAATTCTTCATTCCCTTTTGACCGAGCAAATTCTTCTAACTCTTCACGCAATTCCTTATTCGGTTCTGCGCTACTACCATGAGAAACAGGATACAATAACGATTCAATGTATAGGCCTGTTCCTCCTGCAATAATTGGTAGTTTACCTCTATTGGTAATGTCTTCTATCTTTTCTTTTGCATCTGTTTGGAAATCTGAAACATCGTAATTTTCATCGATTTCTTTAAAATCTATTAAGTGGTGGGGGATGTCACCCATTTCAGAAGGAGTAACTTTAGCTGTACCGATATCTAAGTCTTTATAGACTTGCATGGAGTCTCCACTGATAACCTCTCCGTTCAACTCTTCTGCAACCTTTATACTAAATGCTGTTTTACCAACAGCCGTTGGTCCAACAATCACTACAATTTTTGATTTCATATAGCTAAAATTCTCCTCGTATCTGTCATTTTTCTCTCATCATTATAACATAGGCCTAATCGAATATCTTTGAAATACATCCATACTGAAAAGTCTTTAGGACTACTTGATTTGTTTAAGCCCATTTTTATCTAGTTCATAAATTTGTCCGCACACTTCTTCTAAAAATTGGCGATCGTGCGAGATACTGACTATTGTCCCTTCAAATTGTTGGAACAACTGAAGTAACTCTGGTTGTGAAATGGGTGAAAAATTACGAGTTGGTTCATCTAACAACAAGGTGTTAACTCCCATCAAATCAAATTTCGCTAGCCATAGTTTCGCTAACTGGCCACCTGAAAGCTGTCGTAAACTATGATTCATTTCTTCCGTGGTGTATCGTAGGCTTCCCAAATAGGTCATTATTTTCGTCTTCTCATCCCGACTACCTGACTGTGTTAGAAATTCGATTGCCGTTTGCTTTAAATCAATATTTTCAGTATAGTTTTGTGGCATCACACCTACTACAATATCGGTACGTCGCATTAATTCTTGATTTAATTTAGTCAGAAACGTACTTTTCCCTACTCCGTTAGCACCAACTATACCAATTTTATTGCCCGTTTTAAGGTGGAAGTCTACCGACTCAACCAAGGTCTCATCTTTTATTTTAATCGTTTCATTTTGCCAATTTAAAATTGTTTTGTTCAAATCAATTTTCTTCATATTTGAAAACTTGATTAAAATGGGATCTCCAGTTACTGGATGATCAACAAAAGCTGCTTTTTCTCGTTCAAATCTTTTTCCGGTTGCTTTAACAGAAGCCATTTTTTTCTTTAGTAAACGACCCATTGCATCATTTTTAGTGTTATTTAAATCTTGATGAACTTTTTGTTCAATTTGACGATGTTTTTCCATCTTTTTTTGATAGTCTTCTCTTTGTTTATTCGCAACCATTTCTTCGTGTTGAAATCTATTCTGTCTTTGTTCAATATAATCTGCATAAGTTAAATTAGCAACAGTCGCCCTTGGTTTTGTACGTTGGTGCAATAGCTCTAAATGAATGATTTTAGTCGCTGTCTTTCTAAGTAATTCTTCGTCATGAGAGACATAAATAATCGCTAAAGAACTATTTGCGATAAATTTTTCTAACCACTGTACTGTTTGTAAGTCTAGATCATTTGATGGTTCGTCGAGTAAAAGTAAATCGGGATTTTTCATTAAAATTTTGATGAGTTGTATCTTAATTTTCTCACCGCCGGATAGGCTCTGTACTGATTGTTCACTATGCATTTTATCCACTGAAAAATCGAGTTCGCTTGCTAACTTATACAATAAATCATAGCGAATTAAATTAGGATCTTCATCTTTATAAATATATTCTTGAACAGTGACTTTATTTAATTCTTCCGGTAAAATCTGTGGCAAATACCCAACATTCTGGAAATGATTTGTATAATCTGCGTTGATTATTACGTATTGATTGATTGTTTCATCGTCATTTAAATACCGGATTAAGGATGATTTTCCAGTTCCCTCATCACCAATAATCGCTACTTTTTCACCTTTATTAACTACAAAGTTCAATTCCTTAACTAGTTCTGTTAAATCCGATAAATGAAACATATTTAGATTCTTTATTTGTAACAAAATAAAACTCCTATCTGCATACAAAAAGACCGCATGAAAATAAGCATGCGGCCTCAAAAAATCATCATAATACTTTCGCTCATTTGATTTGAAGGTATCCCTTTCTAATAAACCGCATAAAATAAGCCTCACCATTAGTCCTTTTCTTAACTAAATGAGACAAGCTTATTTTCAATTCAACGATGTTATTAGAAAATTTTCACTATAGAGATTCTCCCTTCAAATATTATCCATTCCATTTTAACGAATGTATCGTAAAAATGCAAAAAGAAGCATAAACAATCTTACTTTGTTCATGCTTCTCCTCTTTATCTTAGTTTATTGATTTGCCATTTAGAATATCTTCTAATAAATCTGGATTGAATGTCTTCTTTTTAAGCATATCAATTTCATATAGATAAGGTGCTTTTTTATTTTTCTTGTCTTCCCCTACAAAGGGTGTTTCCAAAATCTTTGGTAAGTGAGCTAATTTTGGATGATGTACAATATAATTTAGCGCTTCAAATCCAATTTCACCAAAACCGATATTAGCATGACGGTCTTTAGCTGCTCCCTGTGGATTCTTTGAGTCATTAACGTGAATGACCTTCAAATAATCCAAACCAATGATTCGATCAAATTCGTCAAGAACCCAGTCAAAATCATCTCGAATAGGATAACCTGCATCATGGACATGACATGTATCTAAGGTAACGGATAGTTTATCTTTTAGTTCAACTTTGTCAATAATTTGTGCCAACTCTTCGAAACTTCGGCCAATTTCTGTACCTTTACCTGCCATTGTCTCTAAAGCAATCTGAACCGTTTGTTCTTTTGATAAGATACGATTTAATCCTTCAGCAATTTTATCAATAGCTGCTTCAGGACCCGCACCTACATGAGCACCTGGATGCATCGTCATTTGCGCAGATCCAATCGCATCCGCTCTCCTGATTTCTTCGGTCATAAACTCAATTGCAAACTCAAAATTATCGGGTTTAAAGGTATTTCCTAGATTGACAATATACGGTGCATGAATGACTGTGTCTTTTATATTTAGCTTTTGTTGCATCATCAGCTCATGCGCTTCATCAATTTTGAGTGTGTCAATTGCACGTCTTCGTGTATTTTGTGGCGCACCTGTATAAATCATAAACGTATTCGCATCATAGGAAATTGCTTCTTTAACAGAACCGAGTACTGAGTCCGGAGCTGTCATACTAACGTGTGAGCCTAATAAAACCATCCGTATTCTCCTCTATTTCAAACGTATTATTCTGTTTCTTTTGTTCTTTCTAAAATCTGTAATGATAATTCAACTAACTGATCATCTGAAACAGTTGTTGGTGCATTTGTAAGTGGGTCTGCTGCACGACCATTTTTAGGGAATGCGATTACTTCACGGATATTTGGTTCGTTCGCTAATAACATTACTAAGCGGTCTAATCCTAAAGCAATTCCTCCATGAGGTGGGAAACCATATTCAAATGCATCTAATAAGAAACCAAATTGAGCTTGTGCTTCTTCTTCTGTGAAACCAAGTGCTTCAAACATGTTGCTTTGTAATTCTTTTTCATGGATACGGATTGATCCTCCACCAATTTCGTAACCATTTAATACAATATCATAAGCCTGAGCATAAACTTCTGTTGGGTTTGATAATAGTTTCTCAACATCTTCATCTTTTGGACGAGTAAATGGATGGTGAGCTGCTACATAACGCTCTGCTTCTTCGTCAAATTCTAATAATGGCCAGTCAATAACCCAAATAAAGGCTAACTCTTCAGGGTTATATAAACCTAATTCTTTTCCTAAATGAACACGTAATGCTCCTAGAGCATCGAAAACAACTTTTTCTTGGTCAGCTACAAATAGCATTAAGTCGCCTTCTTCAGCACCCATCGCTTCTAATAAATTGTTTGCTAATGTTTCATCCGCAAAGAATTTTGAAATTGGGCCAGTTAAGCCTTCATCTGTTACTTTAATCCATGCTAATCCTTTAGCAGCGTGTGTTTTTGCAATTTCTTCTAGTCCATCAATTTGTTTACGTGTAAATTGATCTGAACCACCTTTAACTGTGATTCCCTTAACAGCTCCACCATTTTCTAATGCTGCTGTAAATACACGGAAGTCAGAGTCTGCTACAACAGAAGCAACATCATTTAGATACATTTCAAAGCGAATGTCTGGTTTGTCGCTTCCATATTTACTCATTGCTTCATCATAAGTGATTAATGGGAAGTCTTCAGTAAGATCAATACCTTTTACTTCTTTTACAACATGTTTCAGCATGTTTTCTGCACCTTGACGGATTTCAGCTTCACTCAAGAAACTAGTCTCGATATCCACTTGAGTAAATTCTGGTTGACGGTCTCCACGTAAGTCTTCGTCACGGAAACAACGAACGATTTGGTAGTAACGGTCAAATCCAGATCCCATCAATAATTGTTTAAATAATTGTGGAGATTGTGGTAAAGCGAAAAACTCTCCTGAGTGTACTCGAGACGGAACTAAGTAGTCACGTGCTCCTTCAGGTGTTGATTTCGTTAGATAAGGTGTTTCGATATCGATAAACCCTTCTCCATCTAAAAAGTTTCGAATAGCTCGTTTTGTTTCGTGTCTAATCTTAATGTTCTCTTGCATACGCGAACGACGTAAGTCTAAATAACGGTATTTCATACGGATGTCATCTGAAACATTAATGTCATCTTTGATTTC
>CAZTXI010000059.1:0-8113 GCA_964617265.1 uncultured Carnobacteriaceae bacterium
GAATTGGTTTTAATTTTACAAATAAAATCATATATTGATAAAGGTGAAGCCTTTCCGAATACGGAAGAAATTGCAAAAAACATGCATCTTTCAAAAGATAATGTGTTTAAAGCTGTTCACCAATTAATTCAGAAGAAATTAATATCAATTGAAACAACAAAAGATGAGAATGGCATCACTCAAGATGCTTATTCTCTTTCTTTTCTTTGGGATAAATTATTTGTTTTACTCAAGCAAGAGCAACTAGAACAAGTTGAAGAAAAAGAAGAGCAGGATACTAAAAACTTATATAGTATATTTGAAAAAGAATTTGGACGACCTCTTTCACCGATTGAAATGGAAACACTTATGATGTGGGTCGAACAAGACAATTACTCTCAAGAACTAGTTATTATGGCCTTAAAAGAGGCTGTACTAAGCCAAGTATACAACTTTAAATATATTGACCGTATACTATTAAACTGGGAAAAGAAAAATATACGAACAAAAGAACAAGTTGAAAAAGAATCTCAACGTTACAGAGATCAAGTAAGTAAAAGTAATAGCCAAAATAATACGGGGCAAGCATCAAGCAAATCAGAACCTGTACCAATGATAAATTGGTTGAAAGATTTGAACAATAATCAGAATTAGAGGTTGATACGTTTGACGAATACACCAAAAATACTGAATAGAATAGAAACCACACAAGTCATTGAAGCAATGGGAAGAATTTTCCCAGAAGCAAAAGCTGAATTGGATCATGACTCACCCTTTGAATTATTAATTGCTGTAATCCTTAGTGCTCAGACAACAGATATCGGAGTTAATAAAGTAACACCTAATTTGTTTAAAGCTTATCCAACACCTGAGTTGATGATGAATGCAGAACTAAGTGATTTAGAGGATAAACTAAAAACAATTGGTCTTTACCGCAATAAAGCTAAATTTATTAAAAATACAGCTAAAAAATTAGTGGAAGAGTTTGACGGGGTTATCCCAACAACTAGAAAAGAACTTGAAAGTCTACCAGGAGTAGGCCGCAAGACAGCTAATGTAGTATTGAGTGTCGCTTTTAATAAACCAGCTATTGCTGTCGATACGCATGTTGAGCGGATAGCAAAGAAATTCAATATTGTTGAAGAAAATGCTACCGTTATTCAAGTTGAGAATGCACTAATGGAGAAGTTGCCAGAAGCTTTATGGTCTCGTGCACATCATTGGCTAATCTTTTTCGGACGCTATCAGTGTCCTGCTAGAAAACATGACCATGATGCGTGTGTTAAAATTGTTAAAGATCATATGAAATAACGACTAAACTACTAAATGGAGTAAATCTATTTGGTAGTTTTTTTAAATACTTGAACTATAATCAATAAAATTGTAAAACATAAATGTATCAGCTATGATTAGATTAATATATTGTAGGAGGATATAAAATGAATCACATTTCAATTGAAGATTTTCATCAAGTAGTATTAGATAAAGGAGCAGGGAACGTAAACATTGTGGATGTTCGTACACCTGAGAAGTTTGCGAGTGGTCATATTAAAGGAGCAATTAATTTACCATTAAGTAAATTAGAAGAGAATTTAGATCAACTAGACAAATCTGAGCACTATTATGTAATCTGTCAGGCTGAGCGTTTTTCAAGACAAGGAACAGAGATTTTAAATAATAATGGTATTGAAGCAACTAACGTAACGTCTGGTATGAATGACTATCCAGGAGAAACAGTAACGAGCTCATAATCATTCTATGAGGGGAGATTTCATGAAGATAAAAGTCCAAAGAAAAACAGGTTGGGTTGGTATGGGCTCTCGCTTCACTTTGATCATAAATGGCGAAAAGTATGATAAAATTAAACATAAAGAAGTTATTAATTTAAATTTATCTGAACAAGAAGCTACTATACAAGCAACACAATTTGGAGTACAGACAAATGAACTAACAGTAAAAGATAATGATGAAATTAGAATTGTCACAACAAGATGGACGACAATCTCATATGTTATATTTTTTCTGTTTGTATTAATAAGTGGACTAAGTGATAATCTAATCTTCACAGCACTTCCTCTTGTGTTAGCTGTTGTTATGATTTTTGCAATATTTATCCCAGGAAATTATTATCGTTTAGAAAAATTAAATGAATAAAAAGAGCCGTTCATATTTTGAACAGGCTCTTTTAACTTAACTACTCCGTAGGTTTGTTATTCTTCATTTGTTTTACTCTTTTTTGGTCTGGAGTGACAAAAACGGTATTTTGATTATCATAAATGACAAAACCAGGTTTTGCACCATTTGGTTTATGAACATGTTTAATTTGTGTGTAATCAACTGGTACGGAAGAAGATAATCGATATTTACTAAAATAGGCAGCTAAGATAGCGGCTTCTTCAATTGTTTCTTCACTTGGTTTGTCACTACGAATAACGACATGTGAACCTGGGATATCTTTAGTATGCAACCACCATTCATTTTTATGAGCAGTTTTCATTGTCAATTGATCGTTTTGGTTATTATTTTTACCGACATAAATTAAAGTTCCATCTGAAGCATAATATTTTTCAGGACCCGTACTTTTCTTCTTCTTTTTACGATTAGCACGTTGTTTCTTTAAATAGCCTTGGTCACGTAATTCTTCGCGAATTTCATCGATATCATCACTCGATGCAATTTCTAACTGAGCAAGAATGGAATCAATATAATCAATTTCTTGATTCGTTTGAGGGATCTGTGTTTCTAAATGCATTTTACGATTTTTCATTTTTTGATAACGACTAAAATACCATTGTGCGTTTGCTGCTGGTGATTTTTGAGCATCTAATTCGATTTTTATTAATTCATTATCATTATAAAAGTTCTCGAGTTCAACGCTTGTTTGACCTTGTTGTACTTGGTGCATATAAGCCGTTAAAACTTCTCCTTTTTCACGATATTCCTTTGCCCGATTTGTTTCTTTGTAATCTTTTTCCAGCTTTTGTAATTTATTAATATTTTTCTTTCTTTCATTTGTCAGTAACTGTGATAAATCATTGGATTGTTGGTGTACTCGGTCACGTTCAGCTTTATTTTCATAGAACTCATCCAGTAGAAGAGATAGCGACTCAAAATTTTCTTTGTCTCCTGCGATTGATTCATTATTTAATGCACTAAACGCTGTTTGATGACCTTGTTTAATAAGTGTTGGTTCCAGATGATTATCTTCAAATTGATTAATAAAAGATTCAAAAACTTGAGTAGGTGTTTTTGTTTTATTCTTATCAATACGATGCAATAATTCTCGTCCAGAATCTCTTCCAAATCCTTGAAAAGCTGATTGAATAGAACGAATACGTTCTTTATCCGTTTCACCTTCTATGATTACTTCACCAGTAAAAGTAAAAGGATTCATACTGTCTTGAGCTGGTGCTGGTCTATATGTTGCACCGGGTAGAAGCGTACGGTAACTATTTAGACTTTGTGGGATATGACGAATTGCTTCGTATATTTTCATCGCATCTTTATTAACAAGCAAGACATTACTATGTCGTCCCATAATCTCTACTATTAGATGATAGTGTTGTTCATCACCTAATTCATCACGTCCTGTAAACGTAAATTCAATAATACGATCGTTTTCAACTTGTTGAATATCAATTAGGGTTGAGTTTTCAATATATTTTCTTAGCACCATACAAAATTGAGGAGCTTGTTGAGGATTTTCATATTCCATTTCTGTTAACTGCACTCGGGCGTATTGTGGATGAGCTGAAAGAAGTAAGTGATAATTCTTACGATTTGCTCGAATACGTAAAATAAGTTCATTATTATAAGGTTGGTGTATTTTTGAAACGCGGCCACCAAGAATTGTATTTTTTAATTCATTAACCATACCGTGTGTAAATAATCCATCATATGACATAATTTCACCTTCTATATATACGTTCCATTAAGTATAACATTTTTATTATTTTACTTCAGAAAAAAATTAAATGAGCTTTAAAACACTCATTTTAAAGTGGGGTTTCTTTTTACAATTTGAACTAAAAATGATATAGTTGACTAATACAAATATATAGTTTTATATGTAAACTAGTAGGAGGCACAGGAATGGCTAGAACAGTTGATATTAAAGAAATGTTAGAAAAAATTACGGCATTCAATAGCCAATTTCTTCAAGTTCAAAAGGAAATATTATCAATCCATCAATTAAATGCATCTGCCATTAATTTAATCTCTATTATAGGTGATGAAACGATGACACTAAAAGAAATCACTTCAATTAGTGAGCTCGATAAATCAACTATATCTAGACAGATTAACGTATTAGTTAAGGATGAATTAGTTGTACGAAAAGTTGGTGTTGACAAGCGATTCTCCTATTTTGAATTAACAGAAGAAGCAAAGGGAATCTATAGACAATACATGGATGATTATGTAAGATTTGTTGAGAGTGCATTAATGGGCTGGTCAGAAGAAGAAAAACAAATGTTTACTGTACTGGTCGGAAGAGCAAATTATAGCTTTTCTAATGCACTAACAAAAATAAACGATTAAAATAATTAGAGGTGTATAAAAATGAGTAGAAGTGAAAGAAGAGAACAAGAAGTGAAACCTAACCGTCCAGTTAAAGATAATGGCATTAGTAAAGTATATTACATTGTTATAGGTATTTTATTTTTAATTTTAATCGGTTTAATTATTTTTATTTTTACAAGAGGTAGTAACGTTAATATAGATAATAATGAGTCAGATGATCCAGTTGAAGATGTTCAACCTGAAATTCCTGAAGAACCGAATGGTACAGAAAATAGCAATAATGAGTCTGAAACGGAAGAACCAACAGAACCTTCTGAAGACGAGGATGATGCTGTAGATTCAGGTGAAAATACAGAAGAAGAACCAGAGAATGGTGACAACCAAAATACTGAAGATGGTGGTTCGACTGCAGTTAACCCAGACGCAGCTCATGACCCATCTCATGCTGTAGATTACAATAGTGGTTCTGCAGATAGAGTAGCCATTAAAGAGCAAATTATGGCTGCTACTGGACTAAGTAATGATTTAACAGAGTGGTGGATTGGAAATAATGGTCCTGGTCGTGTTAAAGCGACTGTTTCTGATAGTAGTAATTCAGTTTACTATGATGTTTACTTACAGTACGGTGATGGTAATTGGCACGTAACAAGTTATGAAGAAGTATCTGGAAATTAATCCTATAATAAGTTGATTAAGGAGTTTATTTATGAAAAATATAGATAAACAATTTGATATTGCACAAGAAATACTAGATAGAACTCAAGAAGAGATTAAAAATTTAATACCCGTCAATATTCTAATAATTGGTAAAAGTGGAGTAGGGAAAAGTACTTTAGTCAATAGTTTGTTCCGTGAAAAAATAGCTGATACTGGAATGGGTAAGCCGGTGACGAAACATCTCCAAAAAATAACTCACCCGGAAGTTCCTATCACACTATATGATACACGTGGACTTGAACTGGACCCAACTGTTCAAGCACAAGTTCAGGATGAAATCAGAAATCTCATTCATACGAATAAAGATACTATCAATGAAATTCATGTTGCTTATTATTGTATCCAAGCAACATCTGGTCGAATTGAAGAATCAGAAATTAAGATGATTGAAGCCATCTCGAAAAAAATTCCAGTGATATTAGTATTAACTCAATCAATTGGCGAACAATCAAAAGAATTTCATCGAATATTAGAAGAAATGAACTTATCAGTTGCGGCAGTTCATCGTGTTTTAGCACAACCTTATGTTATAACGGATGATTTCACAGTTGAGCCTTTTGGTTTAAAAGAGTTGATTAATCGAACGATTAACTTAATACCTAAGGATGTCCAAAAAGCTTTTATTAATGCCCAGCAAGTCGATATTGAACGTAAGGTAGAGAGTGCGAAAAGCTGGGCGAGGCGATATATTGTAACAACGTTTGGAGTGGGATTTGTTCCAATCCCTTTTTCAGATGCGTCTCTACTGGTTCCTATGCAAGTAGCTCTATTAGGCCATATAACGGCTATTTTTGGACTACGAATGGATCGGGCGACACTTTTGAGTATTATTGCAGCAGTAGGTGGTACCGGCACGGCAACTTTTGTGGGGAAATCCTTTGTTTCGAATGCAATTAAATTCATACCGGGAGTAGGAACTGTTGTTGGAGGAATCATTAGTGGGACTACAGCATCAGTTGTAACGAGAGCATTAGCTTTTAGTTATATTCAGGTTTTAAAGGTATTAGCTACAAATGAGCTGAATGGTGTTGAAACACCTATAGAAAAATTAGTACTTTTAATGGAAAAACAGTTCAAGCACTATATTCGTAATCAGTCAACAGATTTAAGTAATGGAGCAACCGGTTTAGAGACGAAGAAAGCTTCACCAATTAAAAAATTAGCTGTAGCAAAGCGTACAATCGAGAAGTTTTTAAAGAAAAATTTTAAACCATAGAACGAATTGGAGGGTGAGTAAATGGCAAAAGATATTGAAAGATTTATTTCAAAACTAAAAAAACATAATATTCGTATGACTTCTCAACGATTAGCTATATTAGAGTATCTTGCTATTGATGGCAATCACCCAACTGCAAATGAGATATACGAAGCATTAGCATTTGAAACTCCAAATCTGAGTATAGCGACAATTTATAATAATTTAAATTTTTTCAAAAAGGCGGGTATTGTTAAAGAACTGCCGTTCGGTGATGGTTCAAATCGATACGATTTAGCAGAAAATAGACATTACCATGCGGTATGTACGAATTGTGGTAAAGTAGTCGATTTTGACTATCCAGATTTAGAGAATGTAGAAAATATAATTGCTGCTCAGACGGATTTTAAAGTCTTTAATCATGATTTTAAAGTATCTGGGCTATGTGGTGAGTGTTTAGGAAAGACGTCAGAGAAAAGTTAATTTACGGTAAAAAAATACAGGCTATCGTTTTCAGTAAAATGAAAATCGATAGCCTGTTTTAGGTATTTCGATATAGCGAAGGGTTGGAGACGCTATATTGAAATATTCTAAAAGGAGAGTAAGGGATTCGAACCCTCGAAACGGCATAAACCGTCTACACGAATTCCAATCGTGCTCCTTCAGCCACTCAGACAACTCTCCGTATAACAACTCGTTTATGTTATCACGGGATAAAAAAATTGTCAATAATACAAATGAGTTATGATATTAAGATGAAATTTTATCGCACTATTTATGATTAGCTTTACCATCCGCTGATATTTATGCTATATTACAAAGGCATATAAATACAAGTTTGGAGAATAGAATATGAAGAAATATGATGGGAAATTTTTTGTAGGAATTGGTATATTATTAGTTATTGCAGGTGTTTTACTAATTCCAGATGATCAAATTATCGGTATTATTGGAATAATTTTTGGACTCTACAATTTATATAAAGGGATTCAATTATTGAGAGGTATTCAACCATTATTAATTCGAAAACAGCAAGAACGAGATAAGCGAATTCATGAAGAGTTGAGAGATGAGATTGATCAAAAAATAAATGATAAAGAATAGTTTGAATCAATAATAAAAGCCTCGCCAATCTAATAATAGATGGCGAGGCTTTTATTATTAAGAAGATTCATCTTCGGTTTGTTCGTTACCCGAGTCAGGGATTTTCAGGAGTCTCAGACTCATCTGGTTGTTCCGGTTCATCTTCTCCGTTATTATTCGGTTCCTCCGGCTCTTCAGGTGGTTCTTCCTCATCAGGTGGAGTATCACCATTTTCATCATCTGGTACTTCAGGTTCTTCCGTTTCATTTTGTTCCGGTACAACTAATGTAACGGAAGATGCAGGTCCTGTTTCATCACCAATTCGAACAGCTAAAGAAATATTTAGTGTTCCACGAGGAGGGTCTGATAATAAAAATTCAGTGTTGGTTAATGTTCTTTCTTCACCGTTAATCGATAAAATATATTGTACTTCAACATCCGCTCCTTCAGGTAAACTAAAGGCATCCCAATTAATTGAAACATTGTCTGATGTAGCTACATAACGAGCACTTAATCCAGTTGGGGCAGTGAGTTCGATTTCAGGAACTTCAGGTTCAGCAGTAACAGTAGGTGTATTGCCGCGAACAAATAATTCACTAACGGCATTACTACTACCGG
>CAZTXI010000060.1:0-6292 GCA_964617265.1 uncultured Carnobacteriaceae bacterium
ACCTACTGAAGAAGTATTCTCTGCTCCAGATGCTAACCGTGTAGATGGTGTGGTTGTTTCAACAAAACCATTAAGTTACTCTGGAACGATTATTGAAGGAATGGAATTTCATTTCGAAAATGGTAAAGTAACTAAAGTTTCTGCTGAAACAGGCGAAGAAGTTCTTCAAAAATTAATTGAACAAGACGAAGGTGCTTCAAGATTAGGTGAAGTTGCACTTGTTCCAGATGAGTCTCCTATTTCACAATCTGGATTAACATTCTACAACACATTATTTGATGAGAATGCTTCAAACCACTTAGCGTTAGGTTCAGCTTATGCTTTTAGTTTAGTTGGCGGTACAGAAATGACTCGTGAAGAGTTAAATGCTGCTGGATTAAACGAGTCAAACACACACGTTGATTTCATGATCGGTTCAAATGAAATGGATATCGACGGTATTAAAGAAGATGGTACAATTGTTCCAGTATTCCGTAAAGGTACTTGGGCATAAATTTAATAGCAATTAAATACACCGCAGTGAATCTATTAGATATTTAATTCACTGCGATTTTTTCGTGCTTTTAGAGGGGAAAATGAGAAAATAAGTCATTTCCAGTTCATATCATTAGGGTTCTATTTCATCATTTGGTATTATTTCACTAAGAAAAGTTAAGGAGTGATACAAGATGTTATGGACAATTATAGGAATTTTAGTATTATTATGGTTTTTAGGGATGGTTTTCGAAGTGGTTGCAGGTGGATTAATTCATACACTACTCGTAATTGCAGTAATTATCTTTATCTTCAACTTAATTACAGGGCGTAGAAAAGGATAAGGACGGATAGATAGTCTGTCAGTAGAAAGATTGTTTTAATATGGAAGGTTTATTTGAAGAACTTAGAGAGAAAATCAAGTCGACCGACACAAACAAGTTAAATGATATCCAGCAAGAACTCGTCAAAGCAAAAGAAAAGAACGAAATAAACGATGATGAGTTTCACCGTTTAAAAGAAGCGATTGGCGAAAGACTTGATGGCTATAACGTTTAATTAAATAACCATAAATACTTGCACCACTTCTATGAACTTTTCTTAGGAGTGGTGTTTTTGTACTCTCTATAAACTAAAAATAGTGCTAATGAATCACTCTAGGATTCATCAACACTAAATTATGTGGGTTATTCTTCAGTTATATCTTGACCGTCTAACTTACGATAGACATCAATGATTTCAGACGCTAAATCTTTCATGGTAACGGCAGTCATTAAGTGGTCTTGTCCGTGAATCATCAGTAACGATAATTCGATTGTATCACCACTAGCCTCTTTCGTTAAAAGTTTTGTTTGTGATTTATGCGCTTTATCAATTGCATCTTCTGAATCCGCTAATTTATTTGTAGCTTCATCAAAATCACCTTGTTTTGCAGCGTGAATAGCTTCCATCGCACTACTTTTAGCATCTCCACCATGCATAATTAATTCCATAACCATTTCCAATAATTGGCTTTCTTCGTATACCATTCGAATCCCCTTTTCTGTCTCTGAACGTTAGTTTCCAGTAAAATCTTTTGTCATTTATTATTCGTTAGAAAGTAAGTCTAAAGCTGTTTGTAAAACTTTTTCGCCATTTACCATTCCATAATCGCGCATATCGATTACATCAACCGGAATATTTTTATCAGCTACTTTTTTTTCAAACTGTGTTTTCATAAAACGAACTTGTGGTCCAAGCAATAATACATCTACATCTTTAGAAGCTAGTGTCTTATCTGCTTCATTCGCAGAATTTGCAAAAATTTCAGCATTTAAGCCTTTTTCTTCAGCTGATTTTTGCATTTTAGATACTAATAAAGAAGTACTCATCCCCGCAGAACACACAAGCATAACTGTAACATCTGCCATCCTTTTCACCCTCCATTGCCTTTGTATCTATACCTTAATTTATTTTTTACATTCTTTACAGATCATGTATTTATACTCATTATACGTTGTAGGAATTTTAAAGTCTAGTGTTTGTGACTAACGCTTTCGGAGGACTATTAAACGACTAAACGAATTCAATCGTCACAATTTCTGGACGATTATTTATACGGAATGGAAAGGTAGAATTCCCTACTCCTTTTGTTAAAATCAATCGACTCGAAGGATAAGTTTCGCTATTAAAAATTCCAAAATCATATTTCGGATTGACACCTTGTCCTGGTGCGAAAAGTCCGCCAATTACTGGTAAAGCAACTTGTCCTCCATGTGTGTGACCCGATAATACAAGATCTGGCCTTTTCATTTCATCTGTTAAATATTTTTCAAAAAATTGTGGATGATGCGCAATCAATATTTTGGGTGTATCAGCTCCATCCATTGGTAATTCAATCTTAGATAATACATCATTTTTAATCTGAAGTGACGATTGATATTCGCCTAATCCCATTAACCAAAATCCAATGCTCGAGGGACCAAACGAAATCCATGTCGCTTCATTATGTAATACTTTAACACCTGTAATCTTTAAAATAGTCTGCAGTTCCTTCACTCGTGAACTTTCAATATCATGATTTCCATAAGTAACATAACATGGCGCAATTTTACCGACCTGAAAGAAAAAATCTTTCGCATGCTCAATAGCCATTTCACTCGAACTAGCATGAACAATGTCCCCACCGAATAAAATCAAATCAGGTTCTAGCTGTTCAATTTGATCAATTAATTGATCGTAAAATGTATGTGAATTACGGTTTCTGAAATGTGTATCCGAGAAGAAAACAATCTTTTTATTTTTTAATTCGGGGTGTCCTTTTTGTAACGATAATTTATATGTAGTATGGCTTAAAGCATTATTTTGATAATATAAATATGAAGCGATTAAAACAATTAATCCAAGTAATAACCAATATTTCAAACCTTTCACCTCTTCTGCAAGTTAACATTAATATTATATCAGAAAGGCCATTCCTTTAAAAATAAATACTAAAAAAGAAGACCATTGTCATAAACAATGGCCTCAGGTAATATAGAATAATTATAATAGCGATTAAAATTTCGGTAAAATGTAGTGTTCTGGTTGGTCAGTAATGCAAGCTGCGGCTACTCCACCTAAACCAATATGTGCTGCTAAAACTGCTCCAAATTCAAAAATCATCGTTTTTGCTTCTGGCATTTCTTCTTGAATCATTTTTTCTAATTCACGTGCATTTTCTTCTTGACCCACATGACTAATACAAACTAATTGATTCGGGAATTTTGCAGAATCTTCTTTAATTTTATCTGCAATACGTTTGTATACACGCTTACTTCCGCGTACTACTCCAGTAGAATATAATTTTTCATCATCAACTGTTAATAATGGCTTCACATTTAAAGCTGCCCCAATATAACCAGCTGCTTTTGATAAGCGTCCACCTTTAACTAACCAATCTAAATGCTCAACGGTCAGATAAACACTCATATTATCTGCGTTCCATTTAGCTTGTGCTACAACATCTTCAAAAGAGTAGCCTGCTTTTGCCATTTCTAATGCTTGAATAGCAATAATGGATTCAGCTACAGTTGCACTGTTACTATCTACCACTTCTACTTTAAAGTCAGGGTATGTTTCCTTATAATCATCAACTACACTCTTAATGACTTGATATGTTCCAGATAATTGTTTCCAAAGTGTAACTAATAAAACTTCTTCTTCTTTTTCACGGTATTTATCCAGCATTTCCTGTACTTGTCCAGGTGACGGTTGTGATGTTGAAGGCATTTTACCTTTCTCCATTGCCGAATGTAATTCTTCTAAACTAATCTCATGTCGATCTAGAAGAGGTTCGCCATCAATGATGACACTTAATGGTAAGAAATCAAAATCAAAATTTTCTCTTAACCAATTATTCTGATCCGCACCAGAATCAATAATTATTTTAACCATAGTTTTGCTCCTTTTTGTCTCTCTACAATTTTAGACTCCGTAAAATATAGCACACTTTTCAAAAATGTACAAATTCGTCATAAACGTCATCTTAATTATAAAGACTGTTTACGCTTCAAACCATTCTACTTGAATCACTTCAATTTCAGAGATGATGTCTATTTGGTTCAATACTTTTTGCAAAATTTGTTCAGCATGGTTTCGATTATTCGACACCACACCAAAACCTAATGCGCCTCGATCTAAGCTATCAAGATAATCAACTTCTGCTGCACTAATCTTAAATTTACTGCGAACGCGATCCGTTATACTTTTAATGATACGACGTTTTTCTTTGAGTGATTCCACATAATAAAAATGGAACGTCACTTTAATTCCAATTAGATGCATAATATCCCTCTATTAAGATAAGATTATTTGTCTATTGCCCAATAATTTTTCATAAATTTGTTTAATTTCATCATTGAATACTACTAAAATAACATTACGAACTGAAGACAATGTCGGCAATACTTGTTTAACCGTTTCGATAGCGATGGCTGATGCTTCTTCAATGGGATAGCCGTAAACACCTGTACTGATAGCTGAAAATGCAATCGTTTCTAATTCATTTTCATCCGCTAACTTTAATGAATTCTCATAGCAAGCTGCTAGTAAGGTAGCTTCGCCCTGTGTTCCATCTCGATAAATCGGTCCAACCGTATGAATAATATAATCTGCCGGTAAATTAAACCCTGCCGTAATCTTAGCTTCACCGGTATTCGCTCCACCTAGTTTTTTTGTGGCTTCTAATAATTTTGGACCAGCTGCTTTATGGATTGCTCCATCTACACCGCCACCACCAAGTAATGAATGATTAGCAGCATTTACGATTCCGTCCACTTTCAAAGTAGTAATATCTGCTTTTAAAATTGACAGTTCTTTCCCCATTCTCTTCCCCTTATGCTTAACGGATATTAATTTAAAAATTCTCCAATTTTATCAATTAATTTATCAGAGCTATTCATAATCTCGCCTCTGAGTTTTACTAAACCAACTGTATATAAATTGATATATGAAAATTGTGATTCCGCAATTTCATCTAGTGCATCAATTTTTTGTTGGTTACCATGCGTTCCCTGACGAGTATCTGTGTATAACCCTAAAATTGGACGATCTAACGCATAAAAATAACCTAATTCTGCTGAAAGCCCACTGTCAGGTGTAACACCATCTAAAACAGCAATCAGTAAATCTGATTTTTCTAAATGTTCATTGTCCCCTTGTGCGATGGCAATCGAATCCGCAAAACCTGATTTATCATTTATTGCCGCATTCTCTTGTGGTAAATATACATCTACTTTATCTCCATATCGCTCGCGTATTTTACCAACAACATGCTCATTATACATTTGCTCCATTTCATTGAATAGCGGAGCTCCAAAATAAATTTTAAAACTCATTCCACTTCTCCTTTACAATAAGTTTACTAAGCTATAGTTTATTTTACTACAAATTTCAATTTATAGATAATTTTAACCGCCTTATATAACTATATTATAAAAAAAGGAACTTAAGGGTTCCGCAATGATTCGCTTTCGTTTCAATGCGTCAATTTTCGCAGTTATGTTATAATTTAAGTAAGAATACAATACTTTAAAAGGAGCTGATTACTATGAACAAACGGACACTAAAATGGTTGTCACTTTTTTTATCTGTCGGAATCTTAACGAGTTGTGGGTGGTTTCAAAGTGAGACAGAAGATCCGGTCACGGAAGACCCTACTGAACAAGTGGACGATGTAGATGATGAAACGGGTTCACAAGATGAAACAGATACGGACTTGAATCAGGACCTGACAGCATGGATGCCGCGTCTAGATAATGTTAAATACCAATACGAAGGTGTTGGGAATGAGTACGCTGAGTTCAATTGGTACCCTCAATTTAATCAAGACAATTATTATCAAATCACAAAAAATAATGGTGGCACTGTCCAAGTTGAAATTTATGAATACCGTACAGATGAAATCGTCCGTGTATTCCAACAAGGTGAAACTTATTTCCGCGATAACTTCAGTGAAATCGGTACTTTCACAGATGAAATGACCGAAGAAATTGTTTTACAAAAACCAATTGAAGTTGGACATAGTTGGGAAAGTAACGGAACAGCTTATGAAATTACAGCTGTTGACTTTGATATAACCGTTCCGGCTGACACTTATAAAACGATTGAAGTTACGGCAACTTTCGAAGATAACAATACCGTTAAGCGATATTATGCTGAAGGTGTTGGGCTAGTCGCTGAAATTTATGAAGACGGCGAATTTGTCATTGAATCAAACTTAGCTTCTGTCGAAGAAAATGCAACTGAAACCATTCCATTAAGTGTTTACGTACCAGATGAACAAGCGATGGGAATGGAT
>CAZTXI010000060.1:6392-7716 GCA_964617265.1 uncultured Carnobacteriaceae bacterium
CAGTTTGATCAAGAAATGGTTAATGAGTAATAAATAATAAGTAAATTATAAAAAACAGAGTTGCGTAATCTAGGAAGATTACACGACTCTGTTTTTGGTTTATTGGTGGTTATTTTACATAGGATACAATTCATCTTGATTTTCTTCATAACCATATTCAGTCATTCTTTCAAACCACTTAGTGTACTGAGTGCTTATTCCCAAAATTCATGAAGTTCTCTACCGCTCACTGCAATTAAACCATCGTCTTATTCGTGTAAATCAATTAGCTCATATAGCTTTATTAATGTATTTTTTCAATTTGTTTCTCCCTTACATCATCTAACTTAACTTCTAGTGCATCTCCTATTTTAATGATTAATTCAATACTAATTTCCTTTATATTCATAAAACTTTAATACATTAACGACTGTGGTAGTAATATTCGCTCTACTTTCAATATTATTTTGTTTACTTTTCAAGTATACCCTATTATTAAACACAATATATTGCGTTTGTTCGGTTTATGTTCCCACTATATTTTGCATCTCTGTTATAGACTTGATATAATATTTGTGTAATGAGTCGCCTTCGTTCGCTTATTCATTACGCAAATACACTTGGAATTGAGGTGGAAAAATTGAGTAAAAATCAACATGTAACTCCTAAAAGTGATAGATGGCAAGTGAAAGGTGCTGGTGATAAAAAGTCCCACTCCTGTTACCAATTGGGCAATAGGTGCTAATTTAGCGAGTGTAGGACGCATGAACGACTTAGCTAGTTTTTCCGGTATTAAAATTGATGATTTGGTTAATACTGATTTAACGGCAGAATCTGATGATTGCATTATTCCAATTTCTCAGACGGTTAAAATCCCTGTTCTAGGGCAAATCGCTTATGGCAATTGAATTATTGCAGAAGAATATATTGAAGAACATAGAGAACGTCCTGTTAGTAATCTTCCTAATGGCGAGCTGTTTTACTTAAAAGCATCCGGGGATAGTATGGAGACAATCATACCTAATGAAAATTATGTACTTATAAGAGAACAAGCTGTTGTCGAAAATGGAGAAATAGCTGCAGTTTTAGTTACTAGTGGTGCTGAGGCTACTCTAAAGAAAATTAGAAAGTTAAATGGAGTTGTGCTATTAGAAGCAATTAATGATGCTTTTGAACCTTACATAATTAACGAAGAGAACCCAGCTAGGATTTTAGGTAAGGCTGTTGAAGTAAGTTTTGAGTTCTAATTTAACATCCATAAGGAAACTTATGGTCTAAATTAAAAATAGAAAAAAAGAAAAGGAAGTGTTTTATTATGGCAAAGAAGAAAATCACTGGTGAAGAT
>CAZTXI010000060.1:7726-8067 GCA_964617265.1 uncultured Carnobacteriaceae bacterium
TAACGAAGAGAACCCAGCTAGGATTTTAGGTAAGGCTGTTGAAGTAAGTTTTGAATTATAAAAATAACTGGTTATAGAAAGAGGGTTATAAAATGCAAATTATTCTGATAATAATTATAATTTCGATTATATTTTATCTATTTTCTTTAATGCTACCTTTCCTGATTGGTGCAATAATAATTTACGGATTTTATAGATTGATTCGCTACATAATGATGCGACATTATTTCAATAGTACCAATTTCCTATCTCGAAAAGAAAAAATTGAAGCAACAATCAAAGAATATAATGAAATCTCTGAATACGTTAGAGAAATTCCAAATAAAAACCAATTTATGCCC
>CAZTXI010000061.1:0-2391 GCA_964617265.1 uncultured Carnobacteriaceae bacterium
CTGTCTCATGAATCCATAGAGAAACATCTCCAAGGTGAATTCTCCTTTCTCAATAACTGAATATGTTTATCTGCATAAGGTCTTAATTCTAAATGATCATGTGTAACCATCAGAATCCCTTTGTTATGCTTTGTTGTATTATGTTTAAGTAAGCGATAAAAGTCTTCACGCGAACCAGTATCCATACCGGTAGTTGGTTCATCTAGAACAAATAAATCCGGATCCATTGCAAATACTCGTGCAAGGGATATACGTTGTTTTTGCCCACCACTTAATTCGCCCACTTTTTTATGGCGCATTTCCCACATACCGACAGAATTTAATGCTCGCTTAACATGTTCTTTATCCCTAGCTGTTAACGGTTTAAACCAGCGGCCTTTTGGATATCGTCCAGAAGCAACTAATTCTAGAACCGTACTTGGGAAGCCGACATTAAACGAAGCGACTTGTTGGGGTACATAACCAATCGATAAGTCATATCCTTTTGCATTTTTTTCAGCTAAGCGGACAGTACCTTCTGTTGGTTGTAATAAACCAAGGACATTTCTAAGCAAAGTAGTTTTTGCCGCACCGTTTTCTCCGGTTAACATGACAAATTCCCCTGCATTGACCGTGAAATTAATATCTGTTAAGACCGGTTCATCTTCATAATAAAATGCTAGATCTTTTACATCAATATAATGATTGGACTGCATGTCACACCTCTTTTCTCTTGATTATTGAATAGATAATTTTAATTGGTTAAGATTTTCTTTCATGGCATCCAAGTATGGCTGATCTGCATTTTCAAAAGCAGCTGGCATACTTTCTAAATCATATAATACACCTATTTCAGTACTTGTTTCATTCGCAATCGTTTCTGCTATAGTTGAACTTTCGCCACTTTGGTAATAAATAATAGGCAGTTGTTGTTCATTTATTAGCTCAACAATTTTGGCTAACTGATTCGGGCTTGATTCAACCTCCGTTGTTAAACCACCAATAGCAACTTGATTCAAATCGTATTGGTGCGCTAAATGTCCAAACGCTTGATGCTGTACAACAAATGATCGATTTGTAGCCGAATCAAAAGCTTCTTGATATGCTTGATCCAGTGCCAATAATTCATCTGAGAAACGTTTCGCTTCTGCTTCATATAAGTCCTTACCTTCTGAATCGACAGCTAATAAAGCATCTACAATTAACGTTAACTGGCTTTCAACGCTCACTGGATTCAACCAAAAATGTGGATCTAAGTTCCCATGGTCGTGGCCGTCATGACCGTGCCCGTGGTCGTCATGGTCGTCGTCATGGTCGTGGTCGTCGTCGGAATGCATTTCAAAATCAATGCCTTCGCCTAACTCGACTACAATTAAATCTTCATTTTCAACTACGGATAATAAACTTTCTACCCAGAATTCCATTTCATCACTACTGTAAACAAAAATATCTGCCTCATTCACTGCCGCGACAGCGCGAGCACTCGGCTCATAATGATGGGCATCTTCATTCGCACCAACCATAACTGAAATTTCAGCACGATTGCCTGCGATTTCTTTTGTTATTTCATACATTGGAAACATTGAAGTAACAATTTGTACTGTGTCTTCAGATTCTACAGAATCTTGTTCTGTCGTATCTGCACAGCCTATCAATAGTATAGTTGTTATAAATAATATCGAGACTACTTTAAGCATTTTTTTCATTCGTAAACTCCTCGTCGTTTAAGTCAATCACTCTAAATCGTAATTGTTACGATTTAGATTCTAACGGTAACGTGATGAGGTGTCAATAAGATTTTAACATGAAATAAGGCTCATGTTTAAAAGGCTTAAACACCGAAAAAAGGAAGCAGAGATTTACTCTCTACTTCCTTGTATTCATTCAATTAAACTTCTTCGGTTTCTCGTTCTTCACTGAACTCTTCTTGAAACTCTGGAAAATCAACTTCGATTGTGTTCGTTAAAACATCTCGATAACTAAATGAAACACGCTCGTATAAGTCCTCTTCTTCCTCATTATCTAACTCGACTATAAACACTGAAGAATATGCCTCTGATAATGTTCCCTCATGTGTTCTAGTTCGTCTCCGTCCTGCCTCAACTGTGATCACAATATCCTCGCCAACTAAATCTTCGAATTTACTTTTTATGGTGCTTATTGTTGTTGTCATAGCCGACACTCCTTATTATCTCATTAATCTTAACATAAATCAGATTAAAAAGATATTAAAACACCTTTCAAACTTGACGTAACAGTATTTACAGCAGTAAAACAGATTGTTTTCTCAGTTAAAAACACGGTTTCAATCTAGTTAAATTAGAAGTCAGTGAGAGACAGTTCGTTTAAAGCATCCGCTAAGCGAGCAAACTCAGCACTATCAAGGCTTTCACCACGTCGTGAAGGGTCAAT
>CAZTXI010000061.1:2491-3598 GCA_964617265.1 uncultured Carnobacteriaceae bacterium
TAGTATTGAAGAGCAATCGATAAAGAGCCATATGCTTTTGTACTTGGCACGGCTTCAAGACGACTAGCCACTTCTTTTTGCATCATTAATAACATTTGCTTAACCGGTAATGAACTTTCAAGCAAGTGCATAATAATCGGTGTCGTTATATAGTAAGGTAAGTTAGCAATAACAACCAAACGTTCAACATCCGCTAAGTACTCTTTTTGAAATGCTTCAAAATCCACATCTAAAATATCTTGGTGTATCACCGTAACATTTGAGTATGGCGATAGCGTATCATCTAAAACAGTTAAAAAACGTTCATCAATTTCAAAAGCATAGACTTCTTTAGCTACTTTAGCTATTTGTTCAGTTAATGCACCAATCCCTGGTCCAATTTCAATAACCGTTGTATTTTCGTCCACATCTCCCGCACCGACCATGTTGCCTAAAATATTCGTATCAATAATAAAGTTTTGACCCAAACTTTTCTTAGCACTTAAATTGTACTTATCTAAAATCTGTTGCGTTCGTGTAGGTGTTGCGATATCAATATGATGACTCATTGAATCCCTCCTCTTTCATTTCTTGTAAGGCTTGTCTGACCATTTCTTCTGAAATACCAAACATCGTTAATCTTTTTTGTAATTGTTTACCGTTTGTATAACCAATTCGTAATTTTTCGCCGAGGCGAATGCGCATTTCTTTAGCTGTTTTTCCACCACTTAATCCCATTTCACGTAAAAATTGACTAGAGACTGTAGGTTCTTGATCGGTTGAAATGGAATATAAACCCGCTAACGCCTTACGAATCGTTTCATTAGACGCATGCTCAATTCCTAGAGTTCCCTTAAACTTCGGTACGCCTTCATCCGGAATAATAAAAGCATGTTTAACGTCTGGAACTCTTTGAGTAATCCACTTACGAATGGTTTCCCCTGGATAATCCGGATCTGTAAAAACAATCACCCCTCTAGTTTCTTGGGCATGTTCAATCAGTTCCAGCGTTTCTTCCATTAAGGCTAGACCTTGCGTTTCAATTGTATCAGCATCTACTGCTTGTTGAATTTTTAGCGTATCGCTTTTTCCTTCAACAACAATTACTTCTTTTATTTTTGGTTTCAT
>CAZTXI010000061.1:3698-8033 GCA_964617265.1 uncultured Carnobacteriaceae bacterium
TTGAAACTATGCATAATCCCACCGACATCTTGAATATTTTCTTCTTTTAAAATGCGGTAAACATCTTCTGTACTCTCACGGTTATGCACCGTAATTGGAATATTCAATGCTTTCGCTACTCGAATTTGGCGTCGAAAAACGTCTTGTTGCACTTCCTTAGTGTCTTCCATCCAATGATAATCGAGTCCCATTTCACCCATAATCGCGATATTATTTGTTTGAATCAGGTGGATGAGCTTCTCTTCGATGGCATCCGTATAGCTCCCTGCTTCAGTAGGGTGCCAACCAATAACCGGATGAATGCCTTCGTACTGCTGACTCAATTCTAAAGCTTTTTGAATAGTTTCTTCATCAAAGCCAATAACACCCATTTGTGAAACGCCAGCTTCTTTTGCTCGTTGAATAACTTCTGCTTCATCAGCTTCAAAATGTTTTACATTGATATGTGTGTGTGTATCAAATAGCATAATTTCATTCCTTTTTGTGTGTGCGCTAAAAACTAAAAGAGCAAGACACTCTTGCTCTTTCATTTACGATATCCATTAACCTACAATTGCGCCATTTGGCATTCCAGCAGGTGCTTCTAGTAAAGCTAGGTTTCCAGCTTCGTCTTCTGCCGATAAAATCATTCCTTGACTGATTTCACCACGCATTTTACGAGCTTTCAAGTTCGCTACAACAATCACTTTTTTACCGATTAATTCTTCTGGGTTTGGATAGTAAGCTGCAACACCTGAAAGAATCTGACGGTGTCCACCTTCATCTCCCGCATCCAAGCGGAAGTTCAATAATTTATCGGCATTTTCAACTTTTTTACAGTCGATAACTTCAGCTACTTTTAACTCTACAGCATCAAATTGCTCAAAGTTAATTTCTGATTCTTTAACAGAAGATAATGTAACTTCTTCTGGATTCCATTCTGTTGCTTCTTCAGTCGCAGGTGTCATCTCAGCTTGAATGTTAGCTGATTCTTTTTCAACATCTAAGCGTGGGAATAATGGCTCCCCTTTTGCGATAACTTGACGGCCTTCTGGGAACTGACCGAATGCTAATTTATCAAAGCTCATGTCTTCTTCAAAGTTTAAGCCCAATTGTTCAGCAATTTTCGCTGGTGTTTCCACTAAGAATGGGCGTAATAACGTTCCAGCTAGTCTTAGACTTTCTGCTAAGTGAGCCATTACATTCGATAACTCTACCGTACGTTCTTCACGAGCAAGAACCCATGGTGTCGTTTCATCGATATATTTATTAGTTCGTGAAATGAGTTTCCAAACATTTTGTAAGACGACGTTAAATTGTAACTGGTCTAATAACGCATCATATTGTTCAACTGTTTCAGCTGCTTGTGCTTCAAGTTCTTTATCAAATTCAGTTTGCGCACCTGTATAAGATGGTACTTTCCCACCAAAGTATTGGTTAATCATCGCAACTGTACGGTTTAGTAAGTTACCTAAATCGTTTGATAAATCAGAGTTTGTACGCGTTACATAATCTTCTGGCGTAAATACACCATCTGATCCAAATGGAATTTCACGCATTAAATAGTAACGTAAGCTATCTAATCCATAATGGTCCACTAAGAAATCAGGATAAATAACGTTTCCTTTTGATTTAGACATTTTACCATCACGCATTAATAACCATCCGTGACCAAAAATTTGTTTTGGTAGAGGTAAATCGAGTGCCATTAACATAATTGGCCAGTAGATTGTATGGAAACGAACGATTTCTTTCCCAACCATATGAACATTAGCCGGCCAGAATTTTTGGAATAATTCCGATTGGTTTTCAAAACCACCTAAGTCTGGATCGTACCCTAATGCCGTAATATAGTTCGTTAAAGCGTCAATCCATACGTAAACAACGTGTTTTGGATTCGATGGTACTTTTACTCCCCAGTCAAATGTTGTACGCGAAACAGCTAAGTCTTCTAAACCAGGTTTAATAAAGTTATTAATCATTTCGTTTTTACGTGATTCTGGCTGAATAAATTCTGGGTGTTCGTTATAGTGAGCTAATAAACGGTCCGCATACTTACTCATTTTGAAGAAGTAAGATTCCTCACTAACCCATTCTACTTCGTGACCACTTGGTGCAATTCCACCTGTGACTTTACCATTTTCATCTTTGAAAATTTCTTCTAATTGCGATTCAGTAAAGTACTCCTCATCTGAAACAGAATACCAACCAGCGTATTCGCCTAAGTAAATATCACCTTGTGCTAATAGTTTTTCAAAAATTTTACCTACCACGTCTTTGTGGCGGTCTTCAGTTGTTCGAATGAAGTCGTCATTTGTAATTTTTAGTGTATCCCATAATTTTTCAATTTCTACCGCATGTCCATCAACAAATTCTTGCGGGTTTTTACCTTCTTCAGCTGCTTTATCTTGAATCTTTTGGCCATGCTCGTCCATACCTGTCAGGTAAAAAACGTCATTTCCTTGTAGTCTTTTATAGCGCGCTAAAATATCACAAGCGATTGTTGTATAGGCACTTCCGATGTGTAATTTCCCACTTGGGTAATAAATGGGTGTTGTTATATAATAGTTTTTATTTTCTGACACGATACCAATCCTTTTCTTAGTTTCATAATCTGTCAAATACGAGTACGATTATAGCACAAAAATCCTTAGCTTAGTAGCTAAGAATTCAAGTGTTTTGGCTATACTCTTTTAAATTAGACCTAGTCGTTTCAAGCCTTTTGAAATACCATCACTAAATACAGAATCAGTGACCATATCCGCCTTGGCCTTTAACTCTTCAAAACCATTGGCCATCGCTACACCCGTTCCAACTTTTTGTAGCATTTCTAAATCATTCAATCCATCACCAAAGGCATAGGTGTTTTCAACCGGGATGCCTAGTGACTTAGCTAATCTTTCGATACCGGTAGCTTTCGATGTACCTTTACTAATAATATCCATCGACATTTCATTGGCGCGTGTAAATGTTAAGTCTTCACCAAATGCTGCTTCATAAACCAACTGTTCTTCTTGGTTAGCATTAATATTCATCATAAAAATTTCTTTATTCTCATAAGCTTCTTTTTCAGGGGCTTTACTCATCATTCGGTTCCACATTCGAACTTTAATACGGTGTGGAATAATCCCAACTAAGCCTTTTAAGAACATATATAAATTCCCACGGTTTACTAATGATATCGCTGAATTGGCAATAATTTCATCTGATGTGGATAAAATAATACCGTCTTTTCTTTCCACCGCGAATTCGACCATTTGATCGACTAAGTTCAGATCAATTGGATTCTCATAGAGTACTTGCCCTTCATGAACAATATACTGCCCGTTCATCGCGATAAATGTATCAATTTCTAGCATTTCAACAATTTCACGAACTAATACGGGCGCTCTTCCTGTTGCGATTACAGGGATAATACCATTTTCTTTCAGTGCTTTTATTGCATTTTTCGTGGATTTCGGGATATGGTTGTTTCGAGTGACTAAGGTCCCGTCCACATCAAAGAATACTATTTTTTTCATTCTCTACCTCGTCTCTAAACAATTTACCCTTTAATTTTACCACATTGTCTAAGGTAACGTTGTCAATTTCTTGTAATTATTTACATTATACAGGGAAGGACCTTTTCATGAAATCAATTCGTTTGATGGATATTTTATACAGAAAGTTGAAACTTAAGGGTTTTCGCGATTGACTTTTAAGAGGTGCTTACTTATAATTAGCCTTAAATTAAAATCAAGCGATGAAAAGACTTAGTAGTAACCGTTGTCCCTTTTCTAGAGAGCTAACGTTGGTGGAAGTTAGCATATACAACGCGTTATGAATTACACCTTGGAGCTATCTACATGATGTAGCGTTTAAACCTTGCGTTAAAAGGAAGAGTGGAATAATGTATCTCGTTATTCAATTTGGGTGGTAACACGGAAATTTCGTCCCGGCAAAACAGACTGTTTTGTCGGGATTTTTGTTTTATTAAGAGTTTAAAAAATTAAAATATTTTGGAGGGTACGAAAGTGAATATTATTGATGAATTAGAATGGCGCGACGCCATCAATCAACAAACAGATGAAGAAGGCTTACGCGAATTAGTTGGGAAAGAAAGTATTGCTTTATATTGTGGAATTGATCCCACTGGAGATAGTATGCATATCGGACATCTCATTCCTTTTATGATTTTAAAAAGATTCCAATTGGCTGGACATCAACCCGTTGTTTTAATTGGTGGTGGAACAGGTTCAATCGGTGACCCTAGTGGACGTACATCTGAACGTCAATTACAGTCAATGGAACAAGTACAAGAAAACGCCAATAAATTAAGCGCTCAAATGCGGAAATTATTCGATGCCGGTGAAGAAG
>CAZTXI010000062.1:0-6380 GCA_964617265.1 uncultured Carnobacteriaceae bacterium
GACAACAAAATTACTTTTGTTGAAGAGGACTAAACGTCAAAAATATCACTTTAAAATAAATTTAATTAATCGCACGGATCTCTTTTTGAGGTTCGTGTTTTTGTTTTCTTTCAGAAATAGGGTAACACTTTTTCTGTTCCAATCGTTATTGTTTGTGTAAGCGGTCATGACACTTGCAAAAAGAATAAAGGGGGAAAACAAATGTTAAAGTTATGGGAAAAGAGTAAAGTAGATGTGTTTTTTGAGGATGAGGCGAATGAAAAATTAGTTCGTCAAGGATTCAACAACTTAGTTGATAATGTATCGGCTGAGGATTTGGGTTCGTTCATTGACTCAATTAATAGTTTACATGAATTACCAACGGCACATGCGATTGTCAGCAACTCATATCGTTATACAGTCTAATCACCACAATCAAAATATAGATCACCCACAACAAATAAAATAAAGGAGTGAAGGAAATGGATACAACAATTAAATTGGAATTACAATTTGCGACTGAAGAGGGCAAATCACGTACCTTAACAGTGAATCAACCGGCAATGGATTTAGATTCAGCGACTGTTGAAGCAGCGATGACGGCTATTGCGGCACAAGGTATTTTTGAATATGAAGGTATTCAGTTATACAATCAAGTAAAAGGTGCACGTTATGTAACGCGTTCTGTCGATCCAGTTTTTGAAGCAACTGAAGCATAAGTCAATTATGAAATGAGGGAAGAGCCTTAAATAGGGTTCTTCTCTTTTTTTGTGCGTATAAATGTTTTACAATAGTAGAGACTAAATTTAATGTGATAGAGGCATAGAATATGAAAAATTTATTAACTGGACCAATCCGATTTTACCAAAAACATATTTCACCCCATACACCTCCGAGCTGCCGCTTCCATCCAACATGTTCGAGTTATGCGCTGGAAGCTGTTGAAAAGCATGGGGCTTTAAAGGGTGGCATTATGGGTGCGGCTCGTATTATTCGTTGTAATCCATTTGTTGAAGGTGGCGTAGATGAAGTACCTGATTATTTTACGATTTTTAGAAATCCAGATAATCTCGATGACTTTCATATTCCTGAATTTATGATGCCGGCAGACAAAGAAGCGCAGACACGAGTGACTGATTTACTTGAGAAATATGGTGACCAATTGGTGGTTACGGAGACATTACCTTCTGCAGATAGAACGGCGCATGCAGTGGCAGATTTAGCGGAATTAAGTGTCTCTGATATTAAAGCAGCATTCAGCGAAGATGAGTTGGCTTACTTAGAAGATATTGAAATTTTTCCGGATTTAACGTCTGAAGATTATAAATACTATACAATAGAAGAAACAGATAAAAATAAACAGCTATTAGAAACCGTTGAACCGTTTTTTGAAGAGACCGATTTAGGTACAGACTTCCCACTAATCGTGCTCGAAAAAACAGGGATTTGGTATACCAATGTACCGACATTTGGCCGAGCGTTTATGGTGAAACGTGGTGTCACAGATCAAGACTTGAAAAATAAGAGTTATCATTTGTGGTTAGTGTTAAATACGATGGATGAATTGAATCAAAACGAAAAACAGCTCACTTAGTTTATTAAGTGAACTGTTTTTATTTTTTTATAAGATGGAATCATCAATCGGATGGGTGTCGACAAGTTCACCAAAGACAAAATAACGATAGCCTGAGTTAACCCCATTTTCGTAAAAACAATTCATCAATGAAATAATCGGTTTGCCATGTTCTTCTGCGACTTCATCTTGAATCCAATTTGTTTCAGCGGGCAAGACTTTTCTCGTTTCGTAAACACGATATTCATAAACTGTTTCGTTGTCGGTTAAATAAATCTCGTCTCCGATTTCAACGGCAGTTAAGTTCCCAAAAAGGACATCTTGGTTTCTTGAATAATGACCTGCAATTGGAAAATTCCCTTCGCCCATCGTCAGGTTAGGGCGCATAGTTCCAACACCGGCATGTAAAATCTGATTGGTTATACCGTTAAAAACAGTCAGATTCGCATCGATACTTGGAATAAATAGTCGGCCGATAATTAAGCTTGGGTCGATAAATTCAGGAGATAGCCATGTTCCTGACGTGGTGATTTCTTCAATGCTGCTAAAATCAAACTCGCCTTCATTCCCCATGTTCTGCTGCATCAATGTCGCATCCATATCTAAGGCGACATCATAATTCTTTTCTGACCGGTTACCGATATGCCACTGGTTAATGGTCGGCAACAACAGTAAAATAACTCCAGCCACTATGAGTAGATAACTAAGGATTCGTAAATGTTTATTTTTCTTCATGATAACCCTCCAAATTCAATAGACTCTCTTTCATTTTAAAGGAAATCAAGCCAGAATGGTAAAGTTTTGTTATGAAACGGACATTTTCATAAAACGTGGTAAAATAGAATAGACAAGAATACAGAGAGGAAGAGCAGGATGCGAATTTTAGTAGCGGATGATGATCGAGAAATTTGTGATTTACTTGAAATCTACATCAATAATGAAGGGTTTCAGGTGATTAAAGCATACGATGGACGAGAAGCTTATCAGAAATTTAAAGAAATGACCCCAGATCTTGTTATTTTAGATGTTATGATGCCTAAAATGGATGGCTTAGAAGTGATGAATAAAATACGGGAAGATTCTCAAGTGCCGATATTAATGCTGAGTGCCAAAACTTCTGATGTCGACAAAATACGAGGCTTAGCCAAGGGAGCGGATGACTATGTCGTGAAGCCCTTTAATCCGTTAGAAGTTATCGCAAGAGTGAAGTCTTTACTACGCAGAAGTTCTTACCATCAGCCAAACACTGATGAGAATGAAATTGAAATCGGACCGCTTGTTATTCGTCGTGATGAGCATGAAGTGGAAACGATTAGTGGGGAATCCATTCGTTTAACGGTATTGGAATTTGGTATTTTATATTTACTAGCCAGCAACCCAAACCGAGTCTTTAGTGCCGATGAGATTTTTGAACGTGTTTGGAAACAAGAAACAGACATCCCTTCAAAAACAGTCATGGTGCATGTGAGCCACCTAAGAGACAAAATTGAGAAAGCTACGAATGGTGAGAAAGTTATTCAAACCGTATGGGGAGTAGGGTATAAAATTGAAGGAAACTAGAATTCAAACTAAACCAGGCTTGTCCTTTACGTTAACACGTTCCGAGAAATGGATTCTCGTTGGAGAAGGCTTTATTACTGCGGGTATTATTATTTTGATGTATTACTCTGCCTATCAGATTTTCCAGCTATTAGTGAATGCTTTTCCGAATTTGTTTCAAGATTTTTGGATCTTCGGGGACCTTTTTATTGAAATGAAAGACCAATCTCTATTAGCCGTGAATCCATTCGTCTATATTTTCTTGATTATTTTAGCCGTTGTGGCCATTATTTGGCGTTTGCGCCGTCGTTACCGTAATTATGAGCTGCGCCATATTATTTCTGAATTGCATTATATTGCTCAAGGTCATTTTGAACACCGCATTCCGGCGAGTTCAGATGCCAACTTGCAAGAATTTGTCGACAGTATTCATGTGCTAGTGGATTCGACTGTTTCAGCAATGGAAGAAGAACGCCGAATTGAACAAACGAAAGATGAGCTGATTACGAATGTGAGCCATGATATTCGAACGCCTTTAACGTCGATTATTGGCTACTTGGGATTAGTCGAAGAAGAACGCTACAGTTCTATAGAAGAAGCAAAAAGTTATATTCATACGGCCTACAAAAAGTCCCGCCAAATGAAATCTTTAGTGGATGATTTATTTGAGTATACCACGGTACGCCAAACCGATACGCCGCTGAATATTATTCAGTTTGACATGGTTCAACTTCTTGAACAGTTGGCAATTGATTTCCAGATTGATGCGGATGAAATGGATATGGAGTTAACGTTATCGACAACTGTTTCACGTTACCTAATGGAAGGTGATTCCGAGAAATTAGTTCGAGTGTTTAGTAATTTACTATCTAATGCCTTTAAATATGGAAAAGATGGCGACTTAATTGCGCTAGAAATCACACCATTGGAAGAGAGACATGTCCGAATTTCAATCAAAAACAATGGGGAACGTATTCCAGATGAAGCGTTGGATCAGTTGTTTGAACGATTCTACCGAGCGGAAACATCCCGAACACAAGAAACAGCGAGTACTGGTTTGGGGCTTGCGATTGCCAAAGGGATTGTTGAACTCCACCATGGTACGATTACCGCGAAGACTAGTGATAAATGGACTGAATTTATAATCGAGCTCCCTCAAAAAATTCAATAATCGAACAGCCTAATTGTAGTGAATGCTATCGTTAGGTTTTTTTAATTATACTTTCAAAAATCATTCGGAACTCGGTTTATAACCAAATGAAAATATGGTATTATGGTTAAAGTCTAGGTTAGGGGTTTCATTTTATTCTTAAATAGCCCTAAGTAAGACAGGATTACCCGAATCGAAATAAAAATACTTGAACAATCAATGAGGAGATAGAATTAAATGCTTTCAAATAACATTAAACAAACACTAAAAAAATCATTACTAATCGGTGGTTCATCTGCCTTACTACTTTCAGGTGCTATATCAGGCACGTTTATTCAAGCTGAGGCAGCAGGTCCAGAAATTAATGCAGAAGCTTATTTATCAGTGGATTTTAATACAGGTCAAATTCTGCAAGGGCAAGATATAGATACGCCGCGCGGTATAGCTTCGATGACAAAAATGATTGTTGAATATATCGTTTTTGAAGAAATTGAAGCAGGTAACTTGAGCTGGGATTCTGAAATCACAATTAGTGACTATGCGTACTCAATTAGTCAAAACTATTCACTATCAAATGTCCCATTACGAAATGGCGACAAATACACATTAGAAGAGCTGTATGAAGCGATGGCTATTTACTCGGCAAACGGTGCGACAATTGCGATTGCAGAACGTATTGCCGGAACAGAACCAGACTTTGTGAACCGTATGCGTGAAACTGTTGAATCTTTTGGTATTGAAGATGCCACTTTATATAATGCAACAGGCTTAAACAACTCAGACCTTGGTGGTGTTATTTACCCAGGATCTTCTGAAACAGACGAAAATACGATGAGTGCACGTTCGATTGCGATTATTGCGAATCGTATTATCACAGACTACCCTGAGATTTTAGAAACAGCTAGCATTCCTAAGAAAACATTCCGTCCGGATACGATTGATGCGGTGGATATGACAAACTGGAACTGGATGTTAGAAGGATTAATCCGTGAACGTTCAGATGTAGATGGGTTAAAAACGGGTACAACTCAATTTGCAGGATCAACATTTACCGGTACAGCCCAAAATGGCGACCGTCGTTTAATTACAGTTGTCATGGATTCAGGAGATGACAATATCACTCGTTTTGTTGAAACGGATAAATTAATGGATTACGGTTTTGACAATTTTAAATTAGAAAATGTAACAGACCAATGGAAAGATTCTTATGATTATGAGCCGTTAACCGTTGTAAACGGAAGAGAATCATCGGTTGAATTTGAAGCAAGTGAATCGTTAGAGATGTTATTAGCGTTACAACATTCTGTGGAAGAAAATGTAACTTATACCATTGAATGGAATAAAGACATCGTTGGCGAAGAAGGTGTTGCGGCACCATTTGACGCGGGCTTAGAATTAGGTCGCTTAGTGGTTAATTATGATGGAAATGAAGAAGGCCATTTATTAGATGAAGGTCAAAATTCTGTTCCGCTAGTAACGTCTAAAGCGATTGATAAAGCAAACATCTTTATTCGTTTCTGGAACTGGCTAGGTACTCAAATCGATAGTATTACCAGCCGTTTCTAATCAAGCGATATGGTGCACAAACGCATTTCATGATAAAGTATTGGATAAATAAATAACGTAAAATTATAGGTTTTAAATTAAAAGGAGTGTTCCGTCATGTTGGACATGAAACTGATTCGTAATGATTTTGAAAAAGCTGCAGAATTACTAGAAACTCGTGGTGTAGCGAAGGAAGAGATTTCACGCTTGAAAGAAGCGGATGAAAAGCGCCGTGTATTAATTCAAAAATCAGAAACGCTAAAAAGTAAAAGAAATGAAGTAACAAAAGAAATTGCAGAGAAAAAACGTAATCAGGAATCCGCAGATGACGTTATCCAAGCAATGCAAGAAGTGTCAAAAGAAATCAAAGCTGTAGATGCTGAGTTAGAAGAAATTGCGACAATTACACACGATATCGCCGTTCGTCTACCGAACTTACCGCATGAATCAGTGCCAGCAGGCGAGTCAGAAGACGATAACGTCGAAGTCGCTCGCTGGGGTGACGACTTAATTAACCGTCCAGGTGCGAATCCAAAAGCACACTGGGATATTGGGGAAGACTTAAAAATATTAGATTTTGCTCGTGGTGCGAAA
>CAZTXI010000062.1:6390-7763 GCA_964617265.1 uncultured Carnobacteriaceae bacterium
GTGGAGCAGGTGCACGTTTAGAACGTGCGATTTATAACTTCATGTTAGACGTTCAAACCGAAGAACATGGCTACAAAGAGATGATCACGCCATATATCGTTAACGACGATTCAATGTTTGCAACAGGTCAATTCCCGAAATTTAAAGAAGATGTTTACCAACTTCGCGATGAGAATTTAACATTAATTCCAACAGCAGAAGTTCCTTTAACAAACTATTATCGTGATGAAATTTTAGACGAAGCGGACTTGCCACAATATTTCACAGCCGTTAGCCCGAGCTTCCGTTCTGAAGCAGGAAGTGCAGGTCGAGACACACGTGGACTAATCCGTCTACACCAATTCCATAAAGTTGAGCTGGTGAAATTTGCCAACCCAGACAACTCTTATGAAGAATTAGAGAAAATGACTCGCGATGCAGAAACGATTCTTGAAAAACTAGAATTACCATACCGCCGAATTGTTTTATCAACAGGCGACATGGGCTTCTCAGCAGCGAAAACTTATGACATCGAAGTATGGATGCCTGCTCAAGATACTTACCGTGAAATCAGTTCATGTTCAAACACAGAAGATTTCCAAGCACGTCGAGGAATGATCCGTTTCCGCCGTGAAGAAACCGGTAAAATCGAATACGCACATACTCTAAATGGTTCTGGACTAGCAGTAGGCCGTACAGTTGCAGCTATCTTAGAAAACTACCAACAAGAAGATGGCACTGTCAAAGTACCGACAGCTCTTGTACCATATATGGGTGGCATGGAATACATTACCGTGCAAAAATAATCATAAATACTGTAAAACCTCTCCTTTTGGCGAGGTTTTTTCTTTTTGTGAAATGCAGTCTGCGTTTTGTCTGCGTAAGTGCCGTTTTGGTATTCTAGCGTTTGTATAAAATAATTACGCACACGCAAGGCGCTCTAGCGTTTGTATAAAATAATTACGCACACGCAAGGCGCTCTAGCGTTTGTATAAAAAAATTATACACACGCAAGGCGCTCTAGCGTTTGTATAAAAAAATTACACACACGCAAGCGCCGTTAAACACTGCCAACACCCCTAAGTAAGGTTCATTTTGCACGCAAAATGTTCCAAGTGCATTAAACCCTTGATAGAAGAGACTTGTGTTAAAATATAATGTAGTAGATAAGCAGTTATTTAATAGAAAGAGGAGAGTATATGGGAGACGTAAAAAAAGCAGTATTTGCAGGTGGATGTTTCTGGTGTATGGTGCAGCCATTCGATTCACTTCCTGGAATTAAATCCGTCATTTCAGGATTTACAGGTGGTCACGTTGAAAATCCTACTTATAACGAAGTGGTCCGAGGCGGAACTGGCCATACGGAAGCTGTTCAAATCACCTATGATCCAGAT
>CAZTXI010000063.1:0-7713 GCA_964617265.1 uncultured Carnobacteriaceae bacterium
TAAAAAAAGCAGCTGAGGAAATTATGTTTTTCCTTAGCTGCTTTTTATCATTAAGCTTCTTCTGGTTTAACTTGTCCAAACCATGGATCGTTACTGAATTCTGCTGAATTAAAACCAGATACTTCTGTTAATTCAACAATCCAGTTGTCTTCACGATCTGTTGAGTTTAATTTTTCGTTTTCATCTTCTAGTGCATCATGTACTTTTTTAACTGTGCCGGATACAGGTGCTGTAAACTCACTAACAGCTTTTGCTCCTTCAACGCTAAGTATATTGTCACCAATTCTTAGTTTCTCACCAAACTTTGGTAATTCAACGAACATTACTTCGCCTACATCATCTTGTCCTTTTTCAGACAACCCAATTCGAACACCGTTGTCTTTTTGTTCTATCCATAAACCTGCTTGTGTATATCTTGTAGTCATTTTACAGGCTCCTTTCATCAATAAATTCTATTTACTTACTTTATATAACTTACGTTTTAGTAATACAGTTTTATCTTCGTCAGGATAACCTTGCCAACCTGAATCTTTCAACTTCTCTTTTTCTGCTCGTTCACTCTCAAAAGCAAGCACCGACTGCCCGTTTTTGATTTCATAAATTAATGTATTTAACAATGCTCCAAATAAAATAACGACGTTCGCAAAATAAAGGAACAACATTAAAGCGATAAAACCACCAATTGTTTGATTCGCAATGGCGTTTCCACCCATAAAACGAGTAATTAATGAAAAGGATTGTGAGACTAAGAATAAACCAACAGTGAAAAATATCGCACCAGGAATGGCATCACGAATTGATAAATGGTGATTGGGAACAAAATCATAAATAATCAGTCCTACCACAAATAAAATAAGTGGTAAGCCTATCCAACGTAATTGTAAAATTTGTTGAATAAGTGGCAGCTCAATTTGAAGAAATCCTTGAATGATTCCTAATATTTGTTCACCAAATACGAATACAAATACAGCTGCAGCTACAATCCCCAGAACGGATACCATCACAAGTAAAGATAATAACCTAGCGACAATGAAGTTCTTAGCTTGTGTCGCACCATATACTTCGTCTAACACTCGACGTAAGGTCGAAAATACATTACTTGCAGACCAAATCGATGCCAGTAAACCAATCGAAATGGCACCCCCACTCCCACTGTTTAAATAATCTGTCACAATCGGGAGAATAATTTTTGTGATGTCCTCTGGAAAAGTTTTCTGTAACAAACTTAAAATTTCAGCTGTATTAAAAGGTAATAACGGTATAATATTTGCGACTACTAATAAAATGGGTACAAGTGATAATAATAAATAGTACGCCATTTCAGCCGCGCCTTGCATAATAGATGCCCTTGTCCAATTTTGGATAATTATTTTTATAGCATCAATTAACGAATAATGCCTTTGTGTACGCTCTTCCATATAGTTTGTCCTTCCTAACAATATGTGTTGAGTGTGTCGTTAATATTAATTATGTAAGTTGTAATCTGCAAGAATTGCTTGAACAGCATCTTCAACAGATAAAGCTGTTCCTTTTTGATCATTGTAAAATGTCACCTGTAATTGACGATCATCTTCTCCTTGGTGAATTTTACCAAGAACTTTATCTCCTGATAATACTTCTAAATCTGTAACTGTGTCACTATCAAGTTTTGTAGCAACAATACTAACTTCCTCGTTTTTCTTTTTACGAGCCATTTTCATCCAACTTTCTAACTTAATTTATACTATAACAATACGTTAAAGTGCGCTCTGAATCAAGAAAAAAAGCCTTTTTGACAGAAGTCAAAAAGGCTCATTGCGAATAATTTTTTAAGTTCTTTCGATTATTTCTAAGATTTCTTCTGGTTCTAAAGAGCTGTCACATTTTACAATTAGTCCAGCTGTTTCAGATGAATAAAGTAGCCCTGGAACAGTTGGTACATCATATTTTTCTCGTAAAAGTTCGACTTCATCTTCGTATTCAGGATGTTGTGAATGAACATAATGTACGGTTAAGTCGTATTCATCCGCTAATGGGCTTAATTTTCGAACAAATTTTCGACAATATGGACACGTTTCACGCCCTATAAAAACAATGTTACCTGCTTTAGCTTCTAATAATTCATCCGCATCTTTAGGATATGTTTCTTTAAAGAGTTTGACTTGTTCTAAATAAACTTCAATATCATTTTTATTTTCTTCAACTGTCATGATTTACGCCTCCAATAGTTCAATTTAATTTTTATTTATATCGATCTTGCCAATCCATAAATGCACGGATTAAACTAACCATTGTTAATAATAGTGTGACGACCGATGTAATTAAACGGATTGTTTCAATTAATTCACTACGTGATTTCTTCATATGATACGCAATCATCTATAAAGACGATTACTTCCTCCTCATAATGTATTAGATTGTTTTAAACTTCTTAATAACCTCACTAAACTCTTGCATGGTGTCTAAAATAATATCTCTACATGTCTTTTCTTCTTGGATTAAACCTGAAATCTGACCTGCCATCATCGAACCTCTAACCGTATCGCCCTCTTCAACTGCTCTTTTTAAGGAACCGATTGTTAACTCTTCTAATGGTTCTAGATTTTCGCCATTATTGACTAATAAATCTTTTTCTAATGCAATATAGTCTGTTGTTAATTGGTTACGGAATAATCGTACAGAATGTCCGAGAATATTTCCAGTAATAACGGTTTCTATATCACTCGCATTGATAACTCTTTGTTTAAATTCTGGATGAACATTCGTCTCTTTTGCAGCAATAAAACGCGTTCCCATTTGGATAGCTTCGGCTCCGAGCATCATTGCAGCAGCCATACCACGACCGTCCGCAATACCTCCTGCAGCAATCACTGGAATATCTAACGCATCAACTACTTGTGGAACAAGCGTCATCGTCGTTAACTTACCAATATGGCCACCCGCTTCCATGCCTTCAACAATAACAGCATCTGCATGAATGGCTTGCATTTTTTGGGCAATTTTAACTGTGGGAACAACCGGGATAACAATAATTCCTGCTTCTTTTAGTTTCGGCATCCATTTTTTGGGGGTTCCTGCACCTGTTGTAACAATTTTTACTTCTGAATCAACCAAATAATCAACCACTTCATCAATATGCGGATTCATCAAGTAGAGATTTACCGCAAATGGTTTGTCTGTTTTAAGCATCGTTTCTTCGACTTTGGCTTCAATTTGCTCAGCTCGATCAGAACCTGTATTTAAAATACCTAAACCACCCGCGTTCGAAACCGCACTTACTAAATCCGGGTCACTAACATGAGCCATCGCTCCTTGAAATATTGGGTATTCAATATCTAATAATTCAGTCACTCTTGTCTTCATTCTGCTTCCATCCTCTGCTTTATTGTCATTTTCAATTACTTATTCTTGTTGATGAAACCTTTAGCCATTTGCTTTGCTACACGGACGGAATCTTTGTAAGTATTAAAATGGGAAATATGTACTTCATTATAGACAGCTTGGATATCAACTTGAAGTATACGTGTTTTCCGTTTTACCATTTCAATCAACATATTCATTTCAAATTCAAAATGGTCTCCATCTAACGCTAAGACCCAATCCAATTCGTTTGTTGTAATCCCGCGTAAACCTGTCTGTGTATCTCTTATATACAGACCAAATAGTACTTGGAATACTCTACTCGTTACCCTATTACCGATTAAACTTCGTGTTGGCATATTGTTAGAATCATAAACTCTTGAACCTAAAATAATACCATCTGACATATTTTCAAGATGATTTCCCACATTCAAAACATCTTCTATTAGATGTTGAGCATCCGCATCAGCAGTAACAATTCCCTTTAAATTTGGAAAATAAGCTAAAAAATAACGGATGGCTGTCTTTAGAGCTGCACCTTTACCTGAATTTTCAGTATGGTATAACACGACACAACGATCTATTGTCGCAATCTGATTAAATAAAGCCTCATAAGACGCATCATTTCCATCATCGACCACAATAACTTGAGCAACTTCCGCTTGTATAAGCTCCCAAATATACCAATATAATTCTTCACTTGGTTCATAAGCCGGAATAACAATCGCATAATCTTTCATATTATTTCCCTCATTTATTAAGTAATATCTTTTGTTTATCATATCATTAAAAAGAATAAACAGATATTATTAATCGTTATATTCATTCGTTTTCTTTTAGGGAATAGTGTAAAATGGTGAAAACCAACAGCAACAATAAAGGAGGTCAATTTTGAAAAATTATCATTCCATTCAATGGGCAAAAATACTAAATCCACTATTTGTTTTCCTATACGGCTTAACTTGTCACTATCTAATGGACTTAGCCCAATATGGTGGTATCAGACGAAGAGTACCGGTCATTGTTTTTTTATCTATTATGTTAATCTCTTGGTTGATATATCACTTTATTAAAATTAAAAATCAGCCGGCTTCAGGTATTATTTACCCAGACCCTACAGTTATATTGCACAAAATTAAATTCAGCCACTATTGGTTTATTACGGCTATCATTAGTCTTATTTTAATTACAGGCTATACAGGCTACAATATTTATCAAAGTGCGATTCCTTATAATGGAAAACTTTCTTGGTATGTAGCTGATTATTTCAACCAAGCAGAAGTCGATTTTGAAAAAAATAATATCCATGAGAATGGCTTACACGGCTTGATTGAAGCTCTTCAAACTGAAGTTGATTTACCAGAAGAATTATATCTATCCAATTCATTTACTCTTACTTACGAACCCGGTGGTGAAATCACTAATTTATCTGGTTTTCTTTATGGTAAGAATGAATCTCAAGAAACGGAAAGTTTTTTAATTTCATATAATCAAGCTAAAAAATCTACGATTAATATTCAACTCAATGGCTATGTTGATGCGACTTTTGATCAGAATAAAGCTTTTGAACCGTTTATTGATGGGCTGGATATTGTAAATTTAACAACTTACGATGATTTAGCCCGTTCAGGAAATATCACGATTGATTATGAAGGATTTCAAGAAATCTCAGCTTCATTTGCTCCAGCTTATTATTATGATTCAGATGTTCTTGTGAAATTCGGTTCTATAGATGGTTTAGATTATGTAGGTTATTCATTCAAGGTTACAATACCCGACTTAGAAACACTTTTTATTTATTATGATGAAACTGTCATCAATCAACAATATACACAGCGTGAACAAAAAGCGGCCCAAGATGCAGACCCAAACTACTTTGATGCAGCTGAGATTGCAGAAGAATCCTTTTTAAATGACACAACCGGTTACCAGTTAGTGATTTTAGATGCCGCATTAGGTAGTCGTTTTTACGGTCTACGTAAAACAGTTGATGGTGGACAAACTTGGACCATGCATAGTCCAGATCCATTTTTAGGTGAAATGGGGAATGCTGCTGGTTTAACTTTCATTGATGAACAACTTGGATTTGCTGTTTTAGGAAAAAGTGGCGGAGTTTATGCTAACTTGTTCCGAACGGAAAATGGTGGAGAATCATTTTCACAGGTGGAGGTCGTACCCCATACCGTTCAACAAGATGGGAATGAGTATCAACCATTCGATTTCCCTAGTGTACCTTATGAAATGAATGATGAATTATATCTTGAAGTCGGACAAGGTGCAGATGGCGATTATGCCAAAGGCGTTCATGCACTCTATAAGTCGAAAGATGACGGTAAAACCTTTCAATTTGAAGAATTGTTAGACTAAGCATTAAATTTAACGAAAAATTAACAGAAAAACGATCGCATTATCAGTTATTGTATGGCTTAATTAAGTGGACAAAAAATGAACCTATAGGAGTAATCATATGATTAATGAACAAGAAATGTTAGAAACGAAAAAGAAATTTGGTTATACCCGTGACGAGTGGAGTTGGATTTTTCAAGATTGGGCAAACTCGGCTTACTCGATTATTATAACAACTGCTATATTCCCTTTATTTTATAAAGCAATTGCCGATGGAGCTGGAGTATCTGATGTCGATTCTACTGCTTATCTTGGCTACTCCAATTCACTAGCTACAGCATCTGTTGCTATTTTAGCACCGATTTTAGGATCGATGGCTGACTTTAAAAATTTCCGTAAACCGATGTTCACCTTCTCAACGATGCTTGGTATTTTAACAGTCTTAGCCATGGCCTTTATGCCCAGTGGAAATTCGAATATTATTTGGATTGCCCTACTAATTTTATATATTTTATCAAGTGTTGGCTTCGCTTCAGCAAACGTATTTTACGATGCTTCATTACTCGACGTAACATCGAACACAAGAATGTCGCAAGTCTCGAGTACTGGTTTCGCGATGGGTTATATCGGGAGCACCATTCCATTCGCTGGAATTATTTTAATGATATTAAATGTGGATGCTCTTCCCTTTACAACCGATCAAATTACCCGATTTAGTTTTGTTTTAACCGCTATTTGGTGGTTTGTCTTTACCATTCCTTACTGGCGTAATGTCGAGCAATTAACAAGTATCGAACCAAAAGGTGACATCATCAAAAGTAGCTTTTTAAAGCTAAAAGGTACGTTAAGTAGTGTAAAAGATAATAAAAATATTTTCCTATTCCTAGTTGCTTATTTCTTGTATATTGATGGTGTTGGCACAATTATTAAAATGGCAACGGCAGTAGGTGCTGACATCGGGCTTTCTAGTACCGTTATGATCGTTGTTTTAATGATTGTTCAGGTTGTTGCTTTTCCATTTACCATTTTATATGGGTATTTATCCAATAAAATTGGCGATAAAAAAATGATTTATGTTGGAATTGCTACTTATATCGGAATTTGTATTTTTGCACTGACTTTAAGTTCTGAATTAGATTTCTTTATCCTGGCTGTACTTGTTGGAACAGCTCAAGGTGGAATCCAATCATTAAGTCGTTCAATGTTTGGTAAATTAGTTCCCGATAAAAAATCAAATGAATTCTTCGGACTTTATAATGTCTTTGGAAAATTCTCATCTATTATTGGAACGAGTTTAGTCGGTATTATTGGTCAATTAACTGGTAGTACGTTGAATGGTGTCTTTGCTTTAATTGCACTCTTCATCATTGGTGGTCTATTATTAATACCAGTTAAAGAAAAAGTTGTCCTGGCCTAATTTAATAACAAAAAAAGAGGCGATAGAATTCAAACTATCGGCTCTTTTCTACTTTATAAAACTTCTCGAACTAAACGCTGTAATTCTTCTCCTCTAGCATAAGAGGTTTGAGTACCATTTTTCTGAACACTATCGGATGCTAGCACATTCGCTAACTCGATAGCTTTTCGAACATCCAAATTATTGGCTAATCCATAAGCAAATGTCCCGCAAAAAGCGTCACCAGCACCTGTCGTATCTTTTGCTTCAACTTTTATCGTTGGAATGATTTCAATCGAACTATTTTCTTTAGGCATATAGAGATAAGCACCTTTTTCGCCAGCAGTCATGACAATATTTGTTTGAGTTTTTTCAGCGAACTGTTTAATTAATTCACTAATATCCTCTTCTTCTAATTGGAACATTTCTTTGGCTAATAAGGCTAATTCCGTTTCATTTGGGATAAGCCAATCAGTGTATGTAAGCATATCGTTATGTAATTTCTCAGCTGGTGCAGGGTTTAATATGGTAATTGCCCCAATTTCTTTCGCTTGTTTGAACCCTTCTAAGATAGCTAATTGTGGATTTTCAAGTTGGGATAAAACAACAGCTGGTTCTGGTAATTTTTTAAA
>CAZTXI010000064.1:0-7690 GCA_964617265.1 uncultured Carnobacteriaceae bacterium
ACATGATCTGATTCAATTTTAGTTATCGTTCCCTGTCGCTCCGACACGTAAAAAATATCGTTTACTTTTACAATCGACCACGGAATAGCCAGGTTTTCAGCTAATACGGTTAATTCTGGTGAGATTTTCTCTGTTTCATCTACTTCTTCTATATCCATTTCTGTTTCTTCGTGAACTTGCTCAGTCTCCTCTCCTACATCCGGAACTTCCTCGGCGACACATGCACTTAGAAAGACAAAAAATCCTATACTCAAAAACAACATTTTATGCATCGTTTCCAGCTCCCTTTCCCTTTTCAAATTTACCATGAATATTAGCAAGATGCATTTCACGACAACTTTGAATTTACATTTTGATCACAACTCGCTAAACTGTTAAAAAGGAGGATGTCAGATGACGACACTTTTTATTACCGGTTTATCCGGAGTAGGAAAATCAAGTACTTTGCGTGAAATGGAAACCCGAGGCTATCATACGGTGGATTTAGATTTTGATTATATGAAAATTGTGAACGGCGAGCGACTAATCGATGAAATGAAGCTCCAAAATCTAATCGATTTTCATGATAATGACAAGCTAATTATTGCCGGAACGGAGTCCAATCAAGGTAAATTTTATGACCAGTTTGAGGCGGTTATTTTACTGACAGCTGATTTAGAGGTTATGTTAGATCGAATTGAAAAGCGAACCAATAATCCGTATGGTAAATCGGCAGAAGAAAAGGCGGATATTATACAAAATCATAAGCACATTCTCCCCCTACTCAAAAAAAATGCGACACAAATAATCGATACGGGTAACAAATCTGTGCAAGAAATTTGTGACCAACTTGAAAATCATTACTTTAACTAAGGAGTACGCACATGCGATCAAAAGATATTACCCTATCAGCAATTATGCTGACCATTTTAATTGTTTGTTCCCAAATTGCTTTGCCAATCGGACCGATCCCCATCACCCTACAGACCTTAGCAGTGTTGATGATTGGTTTTTTACTACCACCTAGAAAAACAATACTCGTTACTAGTCTCTATACACTTGCAGGATTAATCGGATTACCATTCTTTTCTGGATTTAGCGGTGGTTTCCAGTCTGTGCTTTTACCCTCATTTGGTTTTGTATTAAGTTTTATCTTAGCTGCATCCGCTCAATCTTGGTACTTATCAACTGTTAAAAATATTCGTATGCCTCATTTAATAATGGCTGGGCTGATTAATATTTTCATTACGTACTTGATTGGTCTACCCTACATGGCAGGAATTTTAAATCTCTACATGGACAATAATATGGGCGCTTCAACTATTTTAATGCTCGGTTTCATCCCTTTTATACCAGGTGATTTTTTGAAACTAGGTATGAGTGTCTTGATTGCAAAACGAATTATGCCTATTTTAGCATCCAAAACAAATTGATTTTTGCATCAACACAATATTAGGAAACGTTTTAACCATGTGCTATACTTAATGAGCTTGATTTTATAAAATGTCATAATTTTATTATTTTATAAAATGAACAAAACGAAAAAGAGGTGATAAATAAGTGAGTAAAGACGAAAGACAATATGCAGTATTAGTTGATGCGGAGAATGTTTCGCCTAAATATATTCATATCATTTTTGATGAAGCTTCAAATTATGGTATTACAACTTATCGTCGAATTTATGGTGATTGGACGAGTACTCGTAACAATGGTTGGAAAGAAGTTTTATTGGATAACTCTATCACACCAATTCAACAGTACAGTTATACAGATGGCAAAAACGCTTCTGATAGTGCGATGATTATTGATGCCATGGATATTCTATACACTGAGAACGTAGATGGATTTATTATTGTATCTTCCGATAGTGATTTTACACGATTAGCTTCTCGACTACGTGAATCAGGAATGAATGTTATTGGAATGGGTGAAAGTAAAACACCAAGTGCTTTTATTTCAGCATGTAACAGTTTCAAATATCTCGATATTCTTTATCAAAGTTTAGAATCAGATGATGAGGAATACGAAGAAGATAGTGGGAATGTGAAAACAGCTGTTAAAGAAAAACAAGCCTTTAACATTACGACTAAAGATGCGAAAAAGAAAAACGGTAATGACCGTAAACGATATAATTATACGAAAAAGCCGAAACAAAACGGAGCTCAGAAACAAGCTTCTGCTCCACAACCGCAAACAAAACTAACAACCATTCGAAAAGCTCTAAAAACGATTATTTTAGAGAATTCAGATGACGATAGCTGGATTTCATTAGCTAATTTGGGTAACCATTTATCGAAGCGATTTCCAGATTTCGACGTGCGTAACTATGGACACAAAAAGTTAGTTACATTCGTACAATCCTTAAACGATTTTGAAATTGATCGACGATCAGTTTCATCAGATGGTAAAACGAAACAGCTTTTTGTTCGAATCCGTTAATGCACAAAAATTGAATGATGTTAAATTTGGTGTTGATAACCTTTAAACAGTTATCAACGCCTTTTTATGTTGAATCTACAACTGATTTAGGTCGATATTTATCCGAATTTTAAAATAGATGAATACATCAGCCAATATCTATCCCAATTTCAAAATAGAGGAATCGACGATCAATAACTGAGCGAATTTTTAAATTCAATCAATTTTTAACAAATTTCTGAGTCAATTTTTAATTTCAATCAGCTTCCTATTAATAAGTGATCCAATTTTTAAATTCACTCAGCCTCTAGTCAATAAGTGACTGAATTTCAGGTTCCTATCATTCTACGACTCAAACAAAAAGAGAAAATCCTGAGATTTTCTCTTCAAAATCTATTATTTAATTTTTGATTCAATAAACGCTTGAATGCGACGAATACCTTCTGCAAATAATTCATCATTAACGGCATAAGAGAATCGTATACAGTCTGGTGCGCCAAAGCTAGAACCAGCAACGGTAACAACGTGTGCTTCTTCAATTAAAGCTAGCGCAAAATCATCTACAGAATCATAGCCCGTCATTTTAGCCGCTTCAGTTACATCAGGGAATAAGTAAAATGCTCCTTCTGGTTTTTCAGCGATTGTGAAACCTGGTACTGATTGAATTAAGTCATATGCTTTATTTAGTCGATTTTCAAATGACTTACGCATTTCCTCTACCTCACCAGCTTCGTTATTATAAGCTGCGATTGCTGCATATTGACTGACACCCGTTGGATTGCCCGTTGAATGAGATGCATGCTTAGTCATTGCACCGATAAATTCTTTGTTTCCTAATGCATAACCAATTCGCCAACCGGTCATGGCATATGTTTTAGAAACGCCATTAATCACGATTGTATTTTCACGAATCGCATCTGAAATAGCTGCAAACGAACTTGGCGTTGAGCCATTGTAAACAAGCTGTGAGTAAATCTCATCCGCTATTAAAACCAAATTATGTTTAACGGCCCACTCACCTATTGCTCTCTTTTCATCCTCAGTATAGTTTGCACCAGTTGGATTAGAAGGTGAATTGATTAGTACCGCCACCGTTTTATCCGTTCGAGCCGCTTCTAAGTCTTCAACTGTCACTTTATATAATTTATCCGGGGCACCATGAACAAAAACAGGCTTACCTTCCGCCATTTTTACATGTTCTTCAAAACTCACCCAATACGGTACAGGAATAATAACTTCATCCTCTGGGTCTAATAGAACTTGGAACAAAGTATATAATACGTGCTTTGCGCCCGCTCCAACAAAAACTTGATCGATGCCATATTGAACACCATCTATTTTTTGGTGAGAATCGACAATCGCTTGTCTTAATTCTGGGATACCATTAGTTGCTGTATAGTGGTCTGCCTCATGACCTTTTATCGCTGCAATCGCTGCATCCGCTACATACTTAGGAGTTGGGAAATCTGATTCTCCAACTGTTAGTGAAACAACATCAATACCTTGCGCTTTTAGATCACGTGCTTTCTGAGAAGCAGCTAATGTTGCTGATTCAGCTACTTTATTAATGCGTTTTGATAATTTCATCTGATCACTCCATTATAAATCAATTTACGTACCATACTATTTTCTTGTTGCCTATTATAACACGGTTTCACGTGAAAGCAGTATCATAACTAACTCTTTACTTGCTGAAATGACTTAATAAGTTTGCTCGCGCTCATATAAAATAGTTCCACCATCATCGTGAACCTTTACATAGTAGCGTCTTAATTTACTTTTAATTCGTTTAAATTCTGGACTTTCTTTACTAAACCATAAACTTATTTGATAGATGGCTTCTTCTAAAATGTTCCCAGTTCCTCTAGAACCTAACTCAAAACCTAAACGATCTTCCTCAGTTAAAACTGAATTCACTAGTGATTGGTTATCACTTCGAGTGGCATCTGGTATATAAATAAAGGGTACTTGCTCATCAACCGCATCAGCAAATTCTTCTCGATTTGCAATTTCAATAATCTGATTCGGATTTTCTAGCGTTAATAAATCAAGCCATATCTTACTTGGACTTTCATTCAATTCCTTTGCTAATTCATTTACAAAAACGTCTGGATATTGAATAACTTGGAGTTGTGCAAGTTGATTTTCACTGTATTTAGCAGCTTCTAATAGCGGTTCTAACATTAGATTTCTTTCCGTTACATATTGTTTTACAGTCATCTATCTGGCTCCTTTTTGTTTTTAATTTGATTAAACAAAAAGCAATGAATCGCTCATTCATTGCTTTGAATTTGTTATTTATCTTTCCATGATTGTTCCGTCACGGTAACCTTGTAATAGTTCTTTTAGTACACTAATTTGTTCTGTTAATTTGCGGCCAACGTCTGTTTCTTCAATTTTACGTCGTTCGAGCTCTCGATCGACAACTCGAACTGTTGATACGATATCCGATTCATTTCGAATCGCATCTTCACGAGATGTAAATGGCTGATGTGCTACTAATTGTAAACCATATGAGTTATTCAACAATGTATACCCACCCAATCCAGTTGTGCTTTGGTAGGCTTTTGAATACCCCCCATCGATCACAATTAAACGACCATTTGCCTTAATTGGGTCTTCCCCTGTTTTTTCCTTAACGGGTGTATGTCCATTAATAATGTGCCCTTTTTCTGTATCGACACCAAATTCTTCAAGTATCATTAAGACACAATCTTCTTGTTCACGTAATTCATAATAGACATTTTTGTGCTCATCATGTGTTTCTGCATCCTCGATATAGTAGCGTTCAAATGTTGTCATTTGTGTTTTACCAAATAGAGGTGATGCGGGTCCTGTCCATAGATACCAAATTAAATCGAGGTATTCATTATTATCCTTTTTACGATTCAAGAAACCTTGACGGACTGCATGATCAAACATATCAAGAAGCGATTTACCCGCATACGTTTTTCCTGAAATGGTGGCTGACATTAAATTGCCCTCTGCCGTTAGTGGCACACAACCGTGATACAATAAGTTGTCATTGTAAATTAAATACATGCTGCCTTTATTAATTAAGAAACGAATATGTTGTTTTAATCGGTCAGAATTTTTAAAAGACTGAACTAAACGTTCAACAACAGCTTCTTCATCGGCTGTTAATTTAAATGGATCAGCTGGATCAATCGTCGGGAAATCATCTTCGATTAAAGGATAAACTTCTCCATTTAGTGAAATGGTCTGATTTTCATAATCAATTTTATCCAATAACAAACGATGTTCCATTTCAAAATCCGGACGGCGCTTAATAATTTCAGCCTCTAGCTTAAATTGAATAATAGCCATCGCTTTTTGAATTTTGGCTAACTGCTTGCTTTCTTCTTCATAATGATCTGTTTTTTCAGGATCCATTTTTGGTTTAAATTTGGTATTTTTGATATTCGGATACGTTATTTCAGAGAATGTTAGGAGATGACGGAGTGAAATCCCGTAAGCATCTTCAATGGTTTCTAAGTTATCATATCGAGCACTAATTCTTAACACATTCGCGATACAAACCTTAGAACCAGCAGCTGCCCCAATCCATAAAATATCATGGTTACCCCATTGAATATCAAGTGAATAGTGATTATCCAGTTTGTCTAATATTTTATCCGGGTAAGGACCACGGTCATAAATATCACCAAGGACATGCAGATGGTCCACTACTAAACGCTGAATAAGATGTGAAATGGCCATGATAAAATCATCTGCACGATCAAGCATAATAATACTTGAGATAATTTCATTATAATAATCATCTTTATTTAAGAATTTATCATCTTTCGATAATAACTCTTCTATAATATAAGCAAATTCCTTCGGTAAAGCCTTTCGAACTTTTGATCGTGTATATTTTGAAGCCGCAAACACACACAATTCTAGTAAGCGTGATAGCGTTACACGATAAAAATCATTTACTTCCTCATCGCTCTCCATTTCATCTAACAATAATCGGAGTTTTTGTTTTGGGTAGTAAATAATAGTTGCTAAAGTCGCCATTTCTTTTCGACTAAGGCGACCGTAAAAAATTTCATTAATTTTTTCTTTCACGTTCCCCGAGCCATTTCTTAGTACATGCTGGAAAGCCTCATACTCACCGTGTAAGTCACTGACAAAATGTTCGGTTCCTTTAGGTAAGTTTAAAATAGCTTCTAAGTTGATAATTTCAGTTGTAACCGATGCGATGTCTGGATAACTTTTCGATAATATTTTTAAGTATTTATTACTTGGCATCTCCATCCTCCTTCTCATCACGTTCTCATATATATGTATACATTTAGTGTACCAATTTCACAACAATTATTCTATATTAAACTTAACTTCTTCAATCCATGGAAAATTCCGTCTTCTTCTACATGCGTGGTTACTAGGTCCGCGACTTCTTTTAACTCCGGTCGCCCATTCCCCATTGCTACTCCTACACCCGCTGTTTGAATCATTTCCATATCATTCAATCCATCTCCAAACGCTACTGTGTCAGCCAGCGTCAAGTCTAAAGAACGAATAACACGCTCAATTCCTGCACCCTTATGTGCTCCCTTCATTAGCACTTCACTTAAGTAAGGTGTCGCCCTTGTGAAATGTAAGTTCGGGAAGCGTTCTGTATAAAATGAATCATATTTTTCTTCCGTATGAATAAATGCAGATAAAATTTCAAGGTCTTTAAAACTGTTTGTATGGAGTGGCTTTTCCGTCATGCGTTTAAAAAATTCTACACTTACATCATTTGGAAGTTGGCTTAGATTCCTATAAACCATTGTGAGAAATTCTGGATCTAAGAGCATTTCACGCATAAAATGATTACCTATGATATCATCTTTTGTTAACAGGAAGGTCCGTTGATCTATTTCATAACTGGCATCAATCAAGTCTTCTAAATAATCTGTTGGGATTGGGTTTGAAAAAATGGGTTGCCCTTTAATAACAATATGTTGACCATTTAACGAAATATAACTATCTATTCCTAATTCTTTCGTTATCACTTCAAACATTTTAGGCGGTCGTCCCGTCGCAATAATTGGAAGATGGCCGTTTTCTTTTAACTCATGAATAGCCTCTTTGGTCGAATTGGGCAACTGATTTTTAGGTGTTACAAGCGTACCATCTATATCGAAAAAAACGATTTTCCCCATTTGTTCATCCCCTTCAGTGTCTTTGTTTATTAGATTAAAGATACCATAACTTTATGAAAAATTCGTGCAATAACTTAGATAATATTAAAAAAGCCAGCGATTAATTAATCGCCAGCTTGATGATAAAGATTGAAATA
>CAZTXI010000065.1:0-7636 GCA_964617265.1 uncultured Carnobacteriaceae bacterium
TTTGCCGTTCCCATCGGCACAAATGAAAATTGCGGTGGGTTGTTCACTTGCATTAAACCATTCACAATCTCATTAACCGTTCCGTCTCCACCCAAGCATATTACAGTATCAAACTGTTCCGCTTTGGCTTCTTTCGCCCATTTTTCAGCATCCCCGACTTCGGTTGTTTCACGAATTTCAACATCACTGTCATATGCTTCTAATAAGTTTTCCGCTAATTGTCGTGCATACTCCGGTGCTTCGCCCTTACCCGATCCAGGGTTTGCGATGATTAATACTTTACTTAACATATTGTCACATCCTTATATTCTATATTTCTGAAATCATTTTAATAATTAAAGTATAGCGTATTTTCGTGAAATATATACTTATTTTCTCTTCTTTGGATAGAAACAAGCCCATTTCACAGATGAAATGGACTTGCTTAGATTATGCATTAAATTTTACCCAGAATTTTTTCTGTGCGTATTGATGGATGCCAATGGCGCCGCCAATTAAGATTGTCGCAATCAATACTTGCACGCCGATTTGTATCCAGAGGCTATCTTGAATAATCAACCAAAATCCTAAACCAACTGTTCCGATTCCACCCACAAGAACGAGTGCGAAACTAATCAGACCGCGGATAATTTGGTTCAAACCACGTTGCATTAATTCTGTAAAGTTATTCCAACCGAGGTTCAACAATCGGTAGTCGCGCATATAGTAAAAGTTCGTCGCGATAAACGTACCGATCGTATAACCCACCAGCACACCTAATGCCACTAATAGTGGTAAGTTTACAACGAAGGCAATACCACCTAAAATCAGTGCGCCAATTAGCCATTCGATTGCGAATGCAAACCAGAATTTGAAGCGCATGTATTGTTGAAAGGGTAATGGTAAGGATTGGATATAATGATAGTTTTCTTTGTCAAAAGAAATAATGACGCCACTGATTGAAACTTCTCCAACCGTTAACATCGCAAACAATGCCCCGACTAATAAGTAAATACCCCAGAAGTTTGGAACCATAGCTAAGAAAGATGCGTCAATGCCTTCCTCGCTAAATAAGGCCGGTGCCATAAAGATTAGCGGGAAATAGACTTTCGAAAAAATCATTTGAATTAAAAAAGCTGTATCTTGAAGTTGTCTCAATTGGTATTTCACAAAGACGCCCCATTTTGAGCTCGTTTTATCGGATGAAACGCGATTTTTTCTGGTTTTTATTTTACGTGCATGTGGAAGGTCTCCACTTTTTTCATCTGAATATAAATCCGACACAATCCATTTAAAGACAATGCCAACAAGGGCTGCGACTAGAAGTGCCCAGCTGCCGACTTTTAGCCAGCCTCCTAACATACTCCCCAGGATGAAAATTTGATGGAAGCCTAGAAATAATGCGTTCGGTTCAGAATCCACAATACCCGTCATCGTATACTCGACCGGCTCGTTTGAATAAATAATAGCGAACAGTGTCACGAACATCACGATGTAAATAATAATCGTGAATACTTTTTTGTGGCGTCGGTAAAATGACGACTGGTGTAGTAAGTGGATAAACACAAACGGTACGAGAATCAACGCAGCTAATATTATGACAGATAAAACAATCGCAATTGGGACGACAAGAAATAAGTTGTGTCCGGCTTGCCAACCCAACATCGAAAATAAGACGATTGGAATAACAAAAAACGATAGCGTATTAATTAGAATAGTCGCAATCTTAGACAGGAATAGCTCACCCAGTGAAAAAGGTAAGGAAAGGTACTCACTCAAATTCGCATTATCGTAAAATAAATTAAAGATAAGCTGAAAGACTTGTAGCAAAATGAATAGTGCCATGAAGCCCAATGAGTTCGTAAAAAGGCCCGGGAATTCCGGAAGTGGTACGTTGAAAATCATCGTTCCGAAAAATGAGCCGTAAATAAATAAGAACAGGACATTCTGTAGAAAGATACGCCATTTCAAGTTATCTTTATCGATTGTTTTTCCACGACCATTGTTGTTTGACTGACGATTCGTCTGCAGCAGATCAACAGTGATCAGCTCCTTCACTTGTTTAAAGCGTATCATCTGCATCACCTGTCTCTGCATCGTCTAGGTCATTTTCAATTTTATTTTGTGCATCACGACCAGCAATTTTTAAGTAAATCGTTTCAAGAGACTCATTTTCATTGCGAGCTTGTAGCTCTTGAATCGTTCCATTGTATAGAACTTCTCCTTTTCGTAAGATAACAATTTCATCACACAGCTCTTCAGCATTTTCTAGATTATGTGTAGAAAACAACACGATATTACCTGCATCTGCATGTTGTCGCATCAGCTGTTTCAAATCAAATGCAGCTTGCGGGTCTAAACCTGTCATCGGCTCGTCCAATACCCAAATATCTGGGTTAGCTAGTAATGCACCGATTAGGAAAGTTTTTTGACGCATACCGTGAGAAAAGGTTTCGATGGTTTCTTCGGATTCACCCGCCATGTCGAATAAATCTATGTAGTAAGTTAAGCGAGATTGGAATTGGTCGCGTGGCACATCATAAGCCGTTCTCATTAATTCCCAGTATTCAATGGCTTTTAAGCGTAAGAAAATATTGGGCGTATCGGCTACATAACCAATTTTTTGTTTGATTTCATTACGGTGTTCGTCGAGAATCTTGTCGTTAATACGAACCGTTCCTTCTGTTTGGTTCAAAATGCTCACAAGAATTTTAATGGCTGTTGATTTTCCAGCCCCATTGTGACCGATTAAACCGAATATCTGTCCATTTTTGATTGTAAATGAAACATCTTTCAAAGCTTCTGTCGTACCATACACTTTTGTCACATTATTAAATTCTATCATCTGATCCCTCCATGAATATTTCTTCCTAGACTATGTACTCTTCTATTTTCCCACAAATAGGCCCATCTCTCAATCCGTCTCAAGCCTGAAATATCAGTAAATGATATCACGCCTTATGAGAGACACTGGATTGAAAAAGTTTATAAAATATGCTACCATTATTGTGAAGTATCTAACAAGTAGTTAATAGATAACATGTGAAATTTTGGTTTACTCTATTGGTATACCTCTTTTCCTTTAAATACTATTTGTGAAAGGACGTTTAACTATGAAGGATTATTTAATGAAAAATCGTCAAGGACAATTCTTGGTCGTGGGAACATTTTTTTTAGTACTCGGTTTTCTGTTCATACCAATGAGTGTGATCGCAAGTCGCATCCTATTCTACATATCAATGTTTTTCCTAGGATTTTTTGCCGCCAAAGATGCAGTAGTTGAAACATTAGAAGACAAATCTCCCAATGTTGATTTACTGATGATTTTAGCTGCAGTTGGAGCGGCCTTCATTCAATTTGAATCGGAAGGTGCCTCGCTCTTACTAATTTTTGCAGCAGCTGAGGTTTTAGAAGACTATGCAAACGACAAATCTACGTTGGCTATTTCAGAGCTGATGGCACAAGTTCCTGAAACAGCGCAAGTTTTACTAGCGAATGGCGAGGTCATTCAAGTGAATACCGATGACTTAGAAATCGGACAAACGGTTATTGTCACAAAAGGTGCGCAGATTCCAATCGACGGGATTGTGGACCGAAATGTAGTTGTGAATGAGTCAGCACTGACGGGTGAGTCTGTTCCGGTTGAGAAATCGGATGGCGACGAAGTCTTTGCGGGTACGATTAATGAAGGGAACGTCTTTCAAATCACAGTCAACAAAAACAGTGATGAAACAGTCTTTTCCAATATAATTCGCATGGTTGAAGAAGCACAAAACCGTCCGTCTCGCATATCAAAATTTATTGATCGAATTGAAAGTAAATACGTCATCACGGTCCTAGTGATTGTGCCACTCTTTATTTTAGGTTTATATTTCTTCTTAGATTATGAATTTGCAACAGCCTTCTACCGTGGTATGGTGCTGTTAACGGTCGCCAGTCCTTGTGCGCTGGTCGCATCCGCTACTCCAGCTACTTTGAGTGCGATTAGTAACGGCGCGAAAAACGGTGTACTCTTCAAAGGGGGCGCGGCGATGGAAGCTTTGAGCACGATGGATGTACTTTACACGGATAAAACTGGAACGTTGACGTACGGCCAATTTCAAGTAATCGATTATGAAGTTGAAACAGATGTCTTAAAAGAAGTTGTGTATATGGAACAGCAATCCAGCCATCCCATTGCAGCAGCCATTGTGGCAGCTTTTCAAGATATCGACTTATCAGAAGTGGATCGCGAGGAGCTGATTGAAGAAGTTGCAGGTTCTGGTATACGTAAAGGAACAATAATGGTAGGTAAACCCGATAGTTTTAAAGACTATGCGGATGCGAACAATTATCGTAGAAAACTGACTCAGGCAGATACAACAATTTTTGTCGGTCAAGGTAATCAAATTATTGGATTCTTCTCTTTAGCCGATGAAATTCGGCCGCAATCCGCACGTGCTGTTCAAGGATTCCGTAATGAAGGTATCGATGTCACGTTGCTAACAGGTGATAATGAAGCTGTTGCCCGTAAGGTGGCGATGGAATTAAATATTGCTCAGTTTGAATCCTCGATGCTTCCACAGGATAAAATCAATTACGTGCTGGAAAGTCAAGAAAAAGAAGCTGTTGTAGGAATGATTGGTGATGGAATTAACGATGCTCCAGCGCTTGCGAATGCAGATATTGGAATCGCTATGGGTAGTGGCTCTTCTGTCGCAATGGAGTCTTCAGATATCGTCATTGTACAAAACGACTTGGCGAAGCTGTATTATAGCTACCAACTCAGTCAATCATTAAATAAAATCATTATACAAAACTTAATTTTCTCGGTAGCGGTTATTATTATTCTCATTACGATGAATATGTTTGGTGTTCTCGGACTGCCCTTAGCGGTTCTATTTCACGAAGGGTCGACGATCTTAGTGATCTTAAATGGACTTCGTCTTTTGAATTACAAAGATAAATAATGAATAGAGTTGCTCATTTTAAAAGTGGGCAGCTCTTTTATTTTACCGAGATTTAACATTCTGATGCCTCGTTTGAAGCCTTTTTCATATATACTAGATGGAAGAAGATTTCGGTATGGAGGGAAATAGATGGTACAGACAGCGATATGGGCACATCGGGGCTCGAGCACAAAGTATATTGAGAATACGATGCAAGCTTTTGAACAAGCAATTGCCGACAAGGCAGATGGTATTGAACTAGATGTTCAACGCACAAAAGATGGTCAATTAGTCGTTTATCATGATGAGCAGTTGAAGCGATTAACTGGAGTCGATCGGTTTTTATGGCAATTGACTTGGGCCGAAATTCAAGAACTTGATTTACATTCATTAAATGAGGAAGCAAAAATTCCATTACTAAAAGATGTTCTCAAATTAATGCAGGGAACGCAGTTGTTGGTGAATATTGAGTTGAAAAATTCATTGAATTTATATCCTGGTATGGAAGCAGAAGTGGTGGATTTAGTGCGTGAAATGGATATGATGGATCAAGTCTTATTTAGTTCATTCAACCATGAATCCATGCATAAGATGGCGCAATTAGTTGGGTCAAACCATTGTGCAATTTTAACGTCAGATATTCATTTCAACCCTTGGTCATATGCTCGAGAAGTTGGTGTGGATGTCTTACATCCAATGGTTAATAGTTTACAACAACCAAATTTTGTCGAAGAAAGTCATCGCCAAGGTTTCAAAGTGAATGTGTGGACGGCAGATGAAGAAGTTCATATTTATGCGGCATTATTATTAGGTGTCGATGCGATTATGACAAACGAACCGGAAAAAGCTGTACAATTACGTAAACAATTTCAGGCAGATGGTGGTCAGGTGGCACTCGAAACGATTCAGAAAATCGGTCTCTTCGTATAAGAAAGAGGGAGAAATATGGAAGCAACAGTAGCGAAAAAGAAACTGCGTTTAAATTACACACAAACATTTTTAATTGGATTCGGTTTTTTAGCCTCAAGTTTGGCTTGGGCCATTTATAACTCACAGGTCCCTTTGATTTTAAGTGAACGATTTTTACTGAGTAACACACTGATTGGTACGATTATGACGATTGATAATTTTTTCGGCGTCATTTTCCAACCTTTGATTGGTGCCTGGAGTGATAATACCCGCACACGAATTGGTCGACGCATGCCATGGATCGCGATCGGCTTACCCATTTGTGCCATTTTATTTACACTAGTCCCACTACAACAAACACTCATCGCATTTATGGCAGTTATTATTTCATTCAACTTAATTATGGCGTTATGGCGTAGTCCCGTGATTTCACTGATGCCAGACGTAACGCCTGCCCCGCTTCGTAGTGAAGCGAATGGTATCATCAACATGATGGGTGGAGTTGGATCAATCACAGCTTTCTTCGTTGGTGGTATGCTTTCTGAAATTGGGGATAATAAATTTTTCGCCTTTTTCATGGCCACGATTGTGATGCTGATTGCTCTATTCATTTTACTGAAATACGTACGCGAACCGGACGCGCTCCGCTATCAAGAAGAACATAATATCCCCATCCGTGATTCGATTGCGAATCGTTGGGGACAAGAGGCACGCATCAGTATCGCAAAACATCGCACATACAATGAATTAGACGATACCGGTGAAGTAGAGAAACAACGTAGTTTCACTGCTTTTAACGCGTTAGTTTCTGCAGAAAAGAAAAGTTTAGTTGCAATATTAATTGCAATCTTCGCCTGGTTCTTAGGCTACAATGCGATAGAGACATTTTTCACGCTATATGCCACAAATACTTATGGCATCAGTGGTGGCCAAGCAACGATGATGTTGGCAGGTTTCTCATTAACATTCTTACTTTTTGCGATACCGGCCGGACGTTTAGGCCAGAAATTTGGTCGTAAGAAAACAATTGCTGGTGGACTAATTGGTATTATCATTTTATTTTTACCCATTTTAGCTCAGCCTAGTCAATGGCTCGTTCAAGTCTTGTTAATTTTAGGTGGTGCCTGCTGGTCATGTATTAATATCAACTCATTGCCAATGGTCCTTGAGTTTTCTTCTGAAAATTCAATCGGAGCCTTTACAGGATACTACTATTTATTCTCGTTTACCGCTGCGATTGTTAGCCCCATTTTCTATGGTGCAATCCAAGACTTCTTCCAAGACAACGGGTTACTCTTTGTATTCGCTGTCGTTTGTTTTGGAATCGCCCTAGGTTCCATGCTATTTGTTAAGCATGGTGACAGTGTTGAAATGGCTTAGCTTTTAATAACGGATAGAATATTTAACCCCTCAGTGATTGCGCACAGAGGGGTTTTTGACTTTATAAGGGTGGTGGTTGCGAAAATCAGTCACCTACCACTTGTAACTGATTAGAAGAGATTTTGCTGTTTTCATAAATATTTTCTTAAGTACTATGTATTTGCTTATTTATTTCATTTAAAATAATAAACCATAAAAATTAGTTTGCTGTGTAATAAATAAAACTACAATCAATACAAACCCTTCAGATACTGATGCCTTATAATAATTTTCATTCTCTACATACTTCTTTTCCATGTAGGCTCTAAGAAATTGTCCAATAATAATCATCGCAAACAATATTACCCAAGGCTGAAAGAACCACAATTCATCGTTTATACCTCTTGAATAATTCACAATCGTGCCGATAATAATCAAAATTATTGCCATTGCTCGAAGTA
>CAZTXI010000066.1:0-3255 GCA_964617265.1 uncultured Carnobacteriaceae bacterium
GTCAGAAGAAAATAATGGTGAAAAAGTTAAAATAACATCATAAGCTAATTTAATACAATGAAGCCTGCTATTCGAAAGAATGGTAGGCTTTTTTCACTTTCCCCCCATTTCACAAAAAGAACTTTGGGGGTGTTTGTGGATATTGCTACTGGGGGAAAATACATTTATGTTAAAATTAGTCTGTAGATTGAATTTTGGGGTGATAGATTGTTTACTGAAGAGGAAAAAGCATTTTTTATGCGTGAAGCTTTGAAAGAGGCCAAAAAAGCAGAGGCGATAGCTGAGGTGCCAATTGGTGCGGTGATTGTGAAGAATCATGAAGTGATTGCACGAGGCTATAATCAGCGTGAAACGTCAAACCGAGCCATATCGCATGCTGAAATATTGGCGATTGAAGAGGCGAATCGAGTTTTAGATAATTGGCGACTAGAGGATTGTGCGCTATTCGTGACAGTTGAACCTTGTGTGATGTGTAGTGGTGCCATTGTGCAGTCTCGTGTGCCATACGTTTATTATGGAGCGAATGATTACAAGGGCGGAACGGCTGGAACATTGATGAATTTATTGGAAGAGGAGCGATTTAACCATCGATCCCAAGTTGAAGCAGGTGTTTTACAAGAAGAATGTAGTGAATTACTTTCTTCATTTTTTAGAAACTTACGGGCAAAAAAGAAAGGAATCGACTAAATGAGTTATTTATATCGTTATGGGGTTCAAACGAGTCGCAAACAGGAATTTGTAAATATCGATCATTTGATTCATGAGGCTTTAGCTGAAAGTAATATAGAAAGTGGCATCATGGTCGTTTATTGTCCGCATACAACAGCTGGAATTACCATTAATGAGAATGCGGATCCAGATGTAAAAGTCGATTTAGAGCTGGGGCTTAACCGTACGTTTCCAAATGATGCCGATTATGTTCATATGGAAGGAAATTCGGATGGACATATGAAATCTTCTGTCGTTGGTGTGAGTGAAACATTGATTATTGAGGATGGTCAGCCTATTTTTGGAACTTGGCAGAGTGTTTATTTTGCTGAGTTTGACGGGGCTAGAAATCGAACGGTTTATATTAAAATTATCGCTGATCACTAAAAACGAAGGAGTGAAATGATTATGTTAGAAGTATCCTCACTTAAAAAAGCATTTGGTTCGTTACAAGCTGTTGATGATGTGAATTTTACGATTGAATCGGGCCAGATTATGGGGTTAATTGGTCAAAATGGGTCGGGTAAGACGACGACATTTCGTATGATTTTAAAGTTATTGAATCAAGACGAAGGAACGATTCGCTGGAATGGTCAGCCATTTTCAAAAGAATTTTTTAATCGAGTAGGTTATTTACCAGAAGAGCGTGGACTTAATCAAAAAATGACAGTCGAACATCAAATTTTATATTTTGCGCAACTTCGTGGTAAAACCAAAGCTGAGATTAATCCGTTAATTGATCAATGGATGGCAGAATTTAAAGTGGTTGGGCAACGCAAGGATAAAATAAAATCTTTATCTAAAGGAAATCAGCAAAAAATTCAGCTGATTACAACCCTAATTCACGAACCGGATTTGATTATTTTGGATGAGCCATTTAGTGGTTTGGATCCTGTGAATGCGGAACTGTTAGAAAATGGGATTCGAAGAGCACGAGATCGAGGGGCCAGTATTATTTTCTCCAGTCACAATATGAATAATGTCGAAGAACTTTGCGATAATATGGTGATGTTGAAAAATGGACACCAAGTGTTAAATGGAACGATTCATGAAATTCGCGAAAGTTTTGGGCGGACACGTTTATTTTTAGAATCACCACTGACTATTTCAGAAATAGAAGCCATTCCAGGTGTTTTAAGTGTCCGTGAAATGAGTAATGGTTTGCATTATGTCACATTAGAACAAGCGGAAGTCGGTCGCCAAATTTTTGAGTTGGCAACAAAAGATGGCTATATTACAACTTTCTCACAACAACCACCGACTCTAGAAGAAATCTTCAAACAGATTGCAGGTGAATTAAATGAGTAAATTAAAGGTTTTTATTTCAGATACGTTTCTTAAAAATGTGAAATCATTTGGTTTTATTTCGATGTTATTAACGCCATTAATTGTTATTGGTATTATTGTTGCGATTATTTATTTTGCGGAAAGTGAATTTTCGGGGCTGTCTGATATTAATCTAGCTGTTATTAGTGAAGATACAAGTATCGGTACCGTTTTAGAAGAAACGGAAGAATCTATTCAGGTAGTCGAAACGATAGAAAGTGAAGAGATGGCTAGAGATGAAATGGCTCAAGGAGAGTTAGATGGTTATATTGTAGCGGATTGGGCAGATGACCAGCTTGTCGCTTCTATAACGCATACAGGTGGTATGGATACTCATCTACAATTCATTGAACAAACTCTGACAGGTTTACAGATGATGCGAAGAGCACAAGCATTAGATATTTCACCAGCAGAAGCAGAAGAGCTGAATGAACCAGTATTCTTAGACAGTCATATTGTTTCGGTTGATGCAGGAGAGGTTATTGAAGAAGATGGCATCGCTAATTTGATTGCGATTGGTAGTGCGTATTTTATTAATATTATGATTATGATGTTTATTATGTTTTATGCCACAACCGTTATTGAAGAAATTGCTGGAGAAAAAGGCACGCGGATGATGGAAGTTATCTTGTCGAGTACTACAGCAACCACTCACTTTTTTGGTAAATTAATTGGTGTATTTTTGGTTATGCTTGTCCATATTTTATTTTACGTGTTTGTCATATTGGGAACGTATCTATACTTTAAAGACCATGCAATGGTGGTCCAGATTCTTTCTGAAATTGATTTAGGATCCGTCTTAATGAATTTCTTAGAGTATACGTGGTCATTCTTGCTCTTAGGGGTATTGATGTATATGTTTATTGCGGCTTTCTTAGGGTCATTAATCACGAAGACAGAGGATATTAATCGCGCTGCCACACCATTGACAATGCTCGTTCTATTAGGATTTTACATTGGCTTATTTGCGATGGCTTCTCCTGAAAACTCAATTGTAGTAGGTGCTTCTTTTGTACCGTTCTTAACACCTTTCGTTATGCCGTTTAGAATTGCGACGAATACCGTTAGTTCTATGCAAGTGTGGCTATCCATTGGCGGATCGCTGATATTTACCGCATTTGTTGCGTTTGTATCGTTATTATTCTACCGAGCAAATGTATTAATTTATTCAGACACGAGTTTGGTGAATACAATTAAACAATCATGGCAACTTGTTCGAAG
>CAZTXI010000066.1:3355-7625 GCA_964617265.1 uncultured Carnobacteriaceae bacterium
TTTCAGGATAAAAGTATGTATGTTAAGCTTGAAGTGAAGAGATAGTTATCTAAAACGTCAAATAATCGAACATAATATAAAAAAGCTTGGGAATTTCCCAAGCTTTTTAAATTGAAATGATTAACTTGTATAATCGTCAAAGTAACCTTGAATATAAACAAATGGTGTTCCTTTATCGCCACTACCAGATGTTAAATCTGCCAACGAACCAATTAAATCCGTTAATTGGCGAGGAGTTGTTCCTAATGAAGCTTTTGAATCTTTAGCTTGTTCTGCTTTTTGACCGATTGAATCGCGAATCGCATTTTGCAAATCTTCACCGGATAAATCAGCATAATCATTATCAGCTAAATATTTTAATTTTACTTCATTTGGTGTACCCGCTAAACCAGCTGTAAATCCAGGAGAAACAACCGGATCCGCTAATTCCCAGATTTTACCGACAGGGTCTTTAAATGCACCGTCTCCGTAAACCATGGCTTCAATGGTTTTGCCTGTTTCGGCTAAAACTTTCGCTTGAATACCATCAACCACTGCTTGTGAGTTAGATGGGAATAATTTTACCGATTCATCTGTCGCATTATTCGCTCCTAAAAGTCCAAACTCAGCGTTGAATCCACCATTTTCACTCACTGGTTCACTTAAGATGTCACCTAAATCATAGACATTTTTTGCGCCTTCATCATGTAAAATTCTTTTAGTGCGATCACGTTGGTGAACTTCACAGACTAAGACAGAATCAGTGTATTCCAAAATTGTTTTTGGATTGTTTGAGAAAATAATTTTACAAGGAATATCTTCACTAGCTACAATTTCATTATAAAGTTCAATATAATCCACACCTGTGAAAGGGTGAGCAGTCTTGCCAAAAGTATCGTAAAATTCTTTTTCCGTTAATGTATCGCTCCACGGATTAATACCCGATTCGTCTAGTTGATCAAGTGTAATAAGATGGTTACCGACTTCATCTGCCGGGTAGCTCAGTTGAATGACAATTTCTTTTGCACCACGGGCAAAACCTTTTAGTAAGTTCATGAATCGGTTACGGCTTAAGATAGGGAATAAAATTCCAACTGTCTCATCCGTAAATTTATTTTGAATGTCTGTTGCGATATCATCGATAGCTGCATAATTTCCTTGTGCACGTGCAACGATTGATTCGGTAATGGTAATAATATCTCGGTTTTGAATGTCATAACCTTCATTTTTTGCGGCATTTAAAATTGAGTCCACTACAATTTGTACAAGGTCATCGCCTTCTTTGATAATTGGCGCTCTCAAACCACGCACAACTGTTCCAACACTTCTTTCCACTTAATCACTCCTAATACTTTTCTGCACCTATTATACTAGTAAATGAAAAAGACTAAAAGGCGTAACAATGAAAAGTATTTCACAATTAATAGTGATAATCATTCTCAAGTGTTGTAAAATATGGATAAGATAAAATGGACGGTGATTACAGATGAAAAAAATTAATGGTAATAAAACTGTTTTTGTATTAATTGAAGAAAATCCAGAACTAAAAGATGTATTAGTCAATTTAGGTTTCACTCCTTTAAATGATCCTAAAATGTTAAATACATTGGGACGCATGATGTCTCTAAACAATGGTGCCAAACAAATAAAACTCGCACCAGAAGATTTACAAGCCGGCTTAAACGAAGCTGGATTTGAACTCGAAGTGTAACATAGTAAAAGTTAGATAGGAGATAAGCATATGAAAGATCGTGGAGCCATAACAAATGAACGATCCGAACGATTAAAAAATTTAATTTTACGTCTTCACGAAGGGGAAAGCGAGGAAGCAATCAAAGTTGAATTCGCTAAACACTTTGAAACCGTGAGCCCACTTGAAATTTCGGTAATGGAACGCAAGCTCATGAAAGAAGAAGGCCTAAGCGCCGAGAATATTATGAAACTCTGTAACGTTCACGTTGCTGTAATGGCTGAATATGTCGCGGACCCTGACCGAATTCCAGATGATTTCTCTAAACCTGGACATCCCGTTCACGTCATGAAAGAAGAGAACCTGGCACTTGAAGCCGCGTTAATGCGTATTCGTAACCTCTTAGAAGTGTATGTTGAAGAGCCTCTTGATGAAATAAAATCCGGATTAGCTAAACAAATCGACTTGCTTTGGGATTTTGACAAGCATTATACACGAAAAGAGATGTCCTTTTTCCCAATCATGGAACGACTTGGAAACACCGCACCACCTCAAGTGATGTGGGGAGTCGATGACCAAATTAGAGACCAATATAAAGCATTAAAAGAAGCTTTTTTAGCGGATGAAATTGAGCAACTTATTCCATTGTTTTCCGAATTTGAATACGAAATGCAAGAAATGTTTGTAAAAGAAGAAAATATTTTAATCCCAATGGTTACAGAGACTTTTAATGAAGACGATTGGATTACCATAGCGGATGAGATGGATGAAATTGGATACTGTATTGTTTCACCACTTCAAAAATGGGAACCAGAACGTCGAGAAAAAACGGAGGTCCAGATACCAGAAGAAACTACTGACCGTTTACCATTAGATACGGGATCATTGAGTCAAAAAGAACTCGATATTATTTTAGATATTTTACCAATGGAGATTACTTTTGTGGATAAGGACCATATCGTAAAATACTATGATAATGGAACAGAGGACAAACTACTGGCGCGCACACCTTCAGCAATAGGTCGCCATATGATGAATTGCCATCCACCAAGAGTTCATTCTACCGTTTCACAATTAGTTCATGACCTAGAAACAGGCAAGAAGGAATCACAAGCAGCTTGGTATAAACGAAAAGACGGTGTGTTTGTTTATATCGATTATATGGCTGTTCGAGATGAGAATGGTGAGTTTATGGGTATTTTAGAAACGGTACAAGATATTACCGAACTCAATCAAATTAAAGGCATGAACCGTAATGTGAATGCTTAAAGTCAGGGGATGAATGAAATGAATAAAGAATTAAAATTAGGAACGGGTTCTTTAACGATGAAAGAAGTCAATTTAATTTTAAATCGTTTGCCTTTAGAACTCAGTTTTGTAGATAAAGATCATATTGTACAATATTTTAATGATATTCCAGGTGAGAAACTATTTGTTCGCACATCCAATCTGATAGGCCGAGATATGCTGATGTCGCACCCACCAAAGTCAAAACCAATGGTCGAAAAGTTATTGCATGATTTAGAAACGGGTGTAAAAGATTCTCAAGCAGCTTGGTATCCAAAAGAAGATGGTACAATTGTTCATATTACTTTTACAGCTGTCCGAGATGAACTGGGCGAATTTTTAGGCGTATTAGAAGTCGTTCAAGATATTACTGAAATAACGAAATTAGATGGTGACAATCGAAATGTGAATGCTTAGTTAAAGCAGATGGAGTGTGTGAAATTGGATAATCTAAATTTATATTTGGCGGTGAATAATCAATTGGAGACAAAGCGCCTACGATTGAGACCAATAACTTTAGCGGATGCAGCGGATATGTTCGAGTACGCTTCGATTGAGAGCAATACTTATTATGTTTTCAATAAGCATCAAACAATAGAAGATACTCAGTTTTCAATTGCAAATTATTTTATGGCCAGCCCACTAGGAAAATATGCGATTGAATTAAAAGAAGAAAAAAAGATGATTGGTACAATCGATCTTCGTGTCGATATGAAAAAAAGAAAAGCAGAATTAGGCTACGTTTTAAATCATGCGTACTTCAAAAAAGGTTATGCGACAGAAGCGGCTTCTAAATTAGTAGAGTTTGCTTTTGAAACATTGGAACTCGAAAAAGTAACCGCAACTTGTGACTCTCGAAACACTGGGTCAGAAGCCGTTATGAAACGCTTAGGTATGCAACAAGAAGGTCGCTCTCGTCACCATGAAATTTGGAAAAATGGTGAATGGATTGATATGTTATATTACAGCGTTTTAAAAGACGAATATTTTAGTCACAAAAATTCGGAAGCATAAGCAGATGACAATAGAAATTTTAAAAGTAGAACAAGCAGACGAGAAAGCAAGAATTGTCAAAGAAGTACTCCACGACTTACCTGAATGGTTTGGTTTACCCGAGAGCACTCAAGCTTATATTAATGATTCGCGCTATTTAACTTTATTTGCTGCGACAGATGGTAAGCAAAATGTTGGTTTCATAACCACAATTGAAACCAGTGCCGAAACGATTGAAATTCATGCGATGGGTGTTAAAAGAAGTTTTCACCGTCAAGGAATTGGACGTCAATTAGTTGAAGCAGCTGAACGAGATATGGC
>CAZTXI010000067.1:0-7607 GCA_964617265.1 uncultured Carnobacteriaceae bacterium
CTCAAGGTATCGAAACAGATACATCAAACTCAATCCTAATCAAAGTTAACCAAATCGGTACACTTTCAGAAACATTTGCAGCGATTGACATGGCTAAAAAAGCTAACTTTACAAACGTAATTTCACACCGTTCTGGTGAAACTGAAGATACTACAATTGCTGATATTGCAGTAGCTACAAACGCTGGTCAAATCAAGACTGGTTCAGCTTCACGTTCAGACCGTATGGCTAAATACAACCAATTATTAAGAATCGAAGAACAATTAGGTGAAACAGCTCGTTACGCTGGTATGGACGCATTCTACAACCTATAATTCTTAATAAGAAACAGAGCTTTAAATAGTGAAACATGAAATAAGTGGGACAGAAGGTTAAACTTTTGTCCTGCTTTTTTTATTTTTAATTCTAACTGGATTGAGAACTCACAACCTATCCATTAACCACGTTTTTCGTTCTTTTTAACCAACTTTATAGGTGAAATGAAACCCAATCTTCACTACGATTTTCTAGCCCTACAGGCAGTAATAAAGCGCTTAATTGTAGATGTTGGGGAACTATGGAATCAAATTCATTAGCTACTGGATGCTTTATTCCATGAGCAAGTCCTTTGACTATAAATCGTATTATTTTTAAACTATTGATGAAGGTTAACGAAAGATTTGCGTATATTGTCTACATACTTGAGGGTTTAAACTTTCAAAAAGGGGATAATTATTATGAGTAAAACACTATTGCAAAAACTTAAACTAGGTACTTTAGGATTACTAAGTGTAGGACTACTAGCGGCATGTAATACGACGGATGAATATGAAAATAACCCAGATATGGGACCGCCAGCAGCAAACGAAGAGCCAGTTGAAGGGGTAGAAGACCTTCCAGCTGACGAAGAAGGCGCCGTAGAAGAGGATGCATCATAGTTTTTACAGAATTCACATCAAGAAGAAACAATTGTCAGCACCATAAAGGAATAGCTTAAAAAATCTCAAGATTAGACGCCAAACGATACAGTTAGAATGTATGGATAACTTTCAATTTTTTATCAATGTACAAACAAAACGATGCATAAAATAGACCGATTGAACTCGTTTCGGTCGGTCGTTTTTAATTCAAGGAGAGATTGTATGAATAAAACAATTTTAAATAAAATTAAATTAGGTACATTATCACTATCGGCAATCGCATTACTAGCTGCATGTGGTAACGATACACCTACAGAAACACCTACAGTTGACGATCCAGCGGTTGAAGAACCTGTAGAAGAGCCAGGTGCAGAAGTCGCACCAGAAGAACCAGCTGATGAAGAACCTGAACAAGCAGGGCCAGCAGACACATCAAACGGGATCCATAACGTTGAATTTCCAGTATCATTAGATCAAGCTGTACAAATTTTCTACGACACATTCGGTGAAAACATCAACATCGATGAAATCGAATTAGACGAAGATATCCGCGGATTTGAGTATTCAATCTCAGGTTGGGATGACAACAATGACTATGACATTGATATTTCCGCACAATCTGGTGAAATTAAAAGCCAAGAAACAGAACCAGACAATGACTCAGATGATACCATAAACTTAGACAATATCATCACACCACAAGAAGCCATGGACATCGCAACCGCAGATGCCGGCGTCGATTTTGTGGAAGGTTGGACACTAGAAGTAGATGATGGCTTGACTGTTTTTGAAATCGATCTAAACGGTGCAGACGACATTACGATTAACGCCGAAACAGGCGATATCGTAGACCGCTAAACCCAAACCAATAAGATAACGCCTCCTAATAGGGGCGTTTTTTTGATAGTTAGAAGTTGCTCCCCTGAGAATCTGAGTGAATTTAAATTTCCAATCAGTTAACTGCAAAATATAGGTCTATTCATCTATTTCAAAATTGGGATAAATATTGTAATTATCCTATGATTTTTGAGCCATCAAATGATGTAGCAGTTAATAATTGTTTAGTCATGCTATAATTACATCATATAAAAAGTGTATTGTATGAAGGAGCGATTTAAATTGGTTGCTAAAAAACAAAATAGACCGCTATTGACTAAAAAGCGAATTCTATGGCTTAGTTTAATCATCACTATTTTATGGATTATTTGGGGTAACACCACTGTACAGATTTCACGTATAAAGATTTCTGACCAAAATATTCCAGAAGAATTCAATGGACTTAAGATTGCTCATATTTCAGACTTACACGATAAAAACTGGGGAGATCGATTAGTTAAGCCTATAATTGAAGAAAAGCCTGACTTAATAGCGATTACTGGTGATTTAATCGATTCAAAAAATCCAGATATATACAACGCAGCGATGCTTCTCGAACAAATCAAAGAGATAGCGCCGATCTATTTTGTGACTGGAAATCATGAAGCGTGGAGTGAGCACTATAAGGAATTAGAAGAAGTACTAATAAAGCATGATGTAATTATTTTGGATAATGAATCGATTACAGTACAAAAAAATGATGCTAAAATGCAATTAATCGGTGTTAATGATCCATCATTTCATTCTGAAAGTAATTTATTGAATGAGCAATCCTCTAAATTAGAAAATCAGCTACAAGAATTAATAAGTTCATCCGATGGTTATAATATTTTACTGTCACACCGTCCAGAACTATTTGATATTTATGTCCGGAATGAAATGAATCTCGTTCTTACAGGACATGCACATGGCGGCCAGTTTCGTCTGCCTTTTATTGGTGGATTAGTAGCACCGGATCAAGGTTTCTTTCCAAAATATACATCCGGAGTTTATAGTGAGGGGTATACCAATATGATAGTTAGTCGTGGTTTAGGGAATAGTATTATTCCAATTCGAGTGAATAACCGACCAGAACTTCTCTTTATCGAATTAGAAAGTGAAGAATAGTGGTAAAGTTCTATATGCAATCGTATCAATAAGCCAAAACCATGATAAAACGCTCCTAATAGGGGGCGTTTATTAATTATTCGGAAGTTATAAACTGATAATTTGAGTGTATTTTAAAATTAACTCAGATATATCTACCAAGAACTGATCGAATTTAATTTTTCAATCAGTTATTATTCACCACCTGATCGAATTTAAAAATTGACTCAGATATCGAATAATTATTGATCGAATTTTAAAATTCACTCAGCTATTTACCAAAATATGATCGAATTTAAATTTTTACTCAGTTCACCGCAAAATTAGGACGCAAAGTATAGACCTATTTTATCTGTTTTGAAATTCGGTTGAATAATTGTGTATATTGTTGGCTTTACGACCCATTACCTCAAAAAATGTGCCTTTAATTTGGAGTTGCCGGCAGATTTTTGCGAGTAATTACCTTATAAACCTGCTGACTGGGTAATTGTTTCAAAAAATGTGCCTATTCTTTCAACTTAACGGCAGATTTTTGCGAGTAATTACCTTTAAAATGAATTGGTACAAAGATTTCGATATCAGTCAATATATTAAAGCTCAGTTCGATATCAACCCCAACCCAGTAATTTTAAAATTGGGATAAATAACTCTAAAATATCTCAAACTCCTATACATATCTAGAAAAAAACTACTCAATTTTTAAAATATGGCTATCGAATATGCAAATGATTCAAAAGGCATAAAATCAATCAAGAAAGCGCTACTTTTTACGAATGTTCATAAAAATCATGTAATTTCATTCATAATGTCATTGGTATAACTTATTTAATATGGTATAATCTTAATCGTGTGAAAATTTCATTCTATGCTGTAGGAGGGGTATCCTTAGCTGGATATAACAATAGATATGAAACCACACGAATATATTATGGAGGATTCAAAAATATGAATAACGAAATTTTTAACAAGTTGCAAAAACTTGGACGCACGTTTATGCTACCGATTGCGTTACTTCCAATTGCTGGTTTGTTGCTAGGTTTAGGTGCAGCATTTACAAACCCTGCTTTCATTTCACAGTATGGTCTTGAAGCGGTAATGGGTGACGGTACTTTCTTAAACGGCCTATTCAATGTTATGACTGACGTTGGAGATGTTGTTTTTGGTAACTTAGCATTATTATTTGCTGTTTCAGTTGCTACTGGATTAGCAAAAGATCGTAAGGAAGTTGCTGGTTTATCAGCAGTAGTTGGATACTTTACGATGTATGCAGCACTAACAAGTGCAATCCATAACTTCTCAGATATGAATGAATTAAGAGAAATCGAAGGTTTAGTAGGAAGTGTATTAGGTTTCCAAGAAACACTAAACACAGGAGTTTTCGGTGGAATCATTATTGGACTAATTGTAGTTACATTACATAACAAATACTACCGAATTAAATTTATCGATGCTTTATCATTCTTCCAAGGAACACACTTTGTTCCAATCGCAGCAACTCTTGCTGGTACAGTATTAGGTATTGTATTCGCATTTGTATGGCCATATGTTGGAGCTGGAATCGCAGCATTAGGTGGATTAATTGTTCGTTCAGGAGCAGTTGGATCATTCCTATACGGTTTCATTTACCGTGCATTAATTCCTTTTGGATTACACCACGTATTCTACCTACCATTCTGGCAAACAGCTTTAGGTGGATCATTAGAAGTAGCTGGTGAATTAGTTCATGGAGCACAAAACATTGTATTTGCTCAAATCGCAGCTGGTGAAGTTGTTTCACCAGAATATGCTAAATACTTCTCATTCATGTTCCCATTAATGATTGGTGGATGGCCTGCAGCAGCATTAGCAATGTACCACTCAGCTCGTAAAGAGAAGAAAAACGAAGTTAAAGGTCTATTATTTGGATCATCAATTACATCAATTTTAACAGGTATCACTGAGCCAATTGAATTTACAGTATTATTCGCATCACCTTTCCTATTCTACGGAGTTCACTCTGTATTAGCTGGATTATCTGTCGTTATTGTTGAATGGTTAGGAGCTGGAGTTGGATTAACATTCTCTGGTGGATTCATTGACTTCTTAATTTACGGTATTTTACCAGGTAACGACCGTACAAACTGGATGAGCTTAATCTTACCAATTATTATTTGGGCAGTTATGTACTACGTTATCTTCCGTTTCAGTATCAAGAAATTTAACCTTAAAACACCTGGTGTTGAAGCAGACGAACCAGTTGAATTACGTACAAAAGACGAGTACCGTGCAGAAAAAGGAATCGGTCAATCAGCAGAAACTACAGGTTTCACTGGTGACGATGCCGTATCTTACCAAATCGCTCGCGGTTTAGGTGGAGCAGCAAACATCGCTGATTTCACAAACTGTGCAACGCGTCTACGTGTAACAGTTAAAGACGGTAAAAAAGTTGACGAAGCATTATTACGTAAAACTGGAGCCGCAGGTGTTATGGCGAATGGAGCTTCTGTACAAGTAATCTACGGTACAAAAGTTGAAGGAATTGCTGGAGACTTAATTGACTTCCTAAAAGCAAACCCAAATGCCGGTAACGAAGAAACAGCAGCACCTGTAGTAGAAGAAGCAGCAACTGTTGAAACAAAAGAAGAAATCGCTGAAATCGCAGGTGAAATTATTGTATCGCCAATGAACGGTGAAATCGTTCAATTAGAGAACGTAGAAGACCCTGTTTTCAGTTCAAAAATGATGGGTGAAGGAGTAGCTATTTTACCAACAGACGGTAAAGTATACTCACCAGTTAATGGAGAAGTATCAGTTATGATGGACTCTAACCACGCAGTTGGTTTAGTAAGTGATAACGGTGCAGAAATCCTAATCCACGTTGGTATCGATACAGTTCAAATGAACGGTGAAGGCTTCACATCTCACGTACAAAAAGGTGACACAGTGAAAGTCGGAGACTTATTAATTGAAGCGAACTTAGATACAATCAAAGAGCACAATTACGACACAACAACAATGGTTATCGTTACAAACACGACAGACTATGGTGCAGTAAAAGTGACTGAAGAAACAACAACTGCAAAAGCAGACGAATTGTTACAAGTTTTACCAAATAACTAATTTTATGAAAGAAGCCTGTCTCTTATGAGATGGGCTTTTTTAATTACTAAAATGAAAAAGGTGTCAATGAATGCAGATACATTCACCAACACCTAGTGCAGTTTATAAGTTTATTTCTCCCAAACAAAATCTGAAAAATATTTATTTAATATACTATCCATATCAATTTCTTCAGTAAAATGACGGCTATATACCTCGGCATTATCTTCAAAAGTTACATCAGAATCTAATTCAAATACATCAATAACTTTAACAGTTTTCCAATATATATAAGTACCATCCGCTGTTTCATAGGGTTCCATATAATTTTGTTTTCTAACTCGATTAATAAGCTCTTCTTCCGTCGTTTTTTCTGAAAAATGATAGAGCACTATTATATGCTCAAAATAATTTAAAGAAGAATCATCATCTGCATTAAACGCTTGGAGTAAAAGACTAATTGAAAAATTACCGATCATTTTTTCCACCTCGAATTGTTTTAATTTCTTTATGAGTCAATAATTACCGATATGATAACTAGTAGAGATAGAATGGTATGGACATAATGATCTCTAGTTAAATGAATATAAATTATATAGAAACAATGATAATAAAACAATTTTTCAATGTCCATTTCAGATTCTGTCCCTCATTTCACGAAAAAAGTCTTAAAAACTTAGAGAAAGCTTTCGACATTCAATTAATTTATGTTATCATTAGGGGTGAAGATTTCAGAGAGGGGTTCAAGCAATGTATAACTTTTTTACAAACTTAATGGTTATTTTATCTATTTTTTCAATTATCGTAATCGCGATTCAACCAACAAAAACAAAAAACTCGTCGAATGCCTTTATGGGTGGTAGTGAATTATTCACTCAAACTAAAGCAAGAGGATTCGAAGCATTTTTATTAAAAGTAACGGTTGTTTGCTTAATATTATTTATGGCTATTGCATTAATTTTAATCAATATTTAGTTCTAAATAAGAGATCAGGATAAACCTATCTGTGCGATTGAATGGAATGAAGATCCATTTTTTAAACATCTTCTTCCCGAATTCGACAGGTAGGTTTTTTGAATGAAATGCATAAACGAATAATTAGTGATAGAACGCAATCTGTTGTAAAATAAGTAAGGACAAATAATATGAGGTGAATGAAAGAAAATGAACAAGATTAATCGTACGTATAAACAAAATGGACCAAAAGCAATCATTCTAATTCATGCCTTTACCGGTACGCCAACCGACGTTTCAAGTGTTGGACGTGCATTAGAGCGAGAAAACTATACTGTTATCATGCCAACCCTTGATGGACATGGGCATGATGATCCAGACGAAATTCTAAAATATGGGATTGAAGACTGGGTTAAAAACGGTCAAGAAGCTTATCAGACATTAGTTAACGACGGCTATACGGACATCTCTGTTTTTGGACTATCTCTAGGTGGGATTATTGCCACAGATATCATGTTAAACAACTCTGTAAACAGTTACGGAATCTTCTCTTCTCCAGTCATTGCTCGATTCAAGAGTAATGTACCTGAGAATTTCTGGATGTGGTACAAGTTTAAAAAGAAAAAATTAGGTGAAACAGAAGAAGCCATTGAAAGTCGTAAAGACGAAGTTTTACAAAAATTAGACAAAGTCTTAACCGGCATCAATGAGCAT